>DASRYX010000082.1:0-3137 GCA_035686985.1 Planctomycetaceae bacterium
TGGAAGGCGAACGAGCGCAACGTGGAGTTGTTGCAGCGCCACGTGGCGGCTCAAGGGACCGGGGCTAAAGCCGCGCGGCGCGGGGACCGAGTGTTCATGATGCTGGTATTCGCAGGCTTGCTGCTCGCGGTGATCGGCAGCATCACGGTTTCGTGGTTTCTAATCACGTGGATTGCCGCAGCGCTCTTTCCGGCGTCCACGACTTGAGCCGATCAGTCCAGTTGAGGCACGCAGACGAAGACGTTCAGCGCTTGCGGCAGCAGCTCAAACTCCACCGGGGTCGAACCGACGAACTCCCCGTCTGCCACTACGCGGTGTGATCGCCCAGGCGTGCGGATCGTAAACTGCTTGCCGTGAAGCGTGCGCACATTCGAGGCGTTGCGAAGCCGTCCGCGCCACAGCGCCGGCAGCAGCGGAATCAATTGCCACCAGTGATTGATTTCCAGGCTGTAGAGATGCAGGATGCCGTCGTTCGCAGTGGCGGTTTCATCGACGGTGAGTCCGCCGCCGTAGTAGCGGCCGTTGCCGACGGTCACCTGAATCGACCGGGCGGAGAAGCGGCCGACATCGCCTTCAATTTCAACGGCAAAAGGGCGTGAGTTCCACAGCGACTGCAGCGCCGCAATCACGTACGCCAGCACGCCCCAGCGGCTTTTTGTTTCGCGCGTGAGGTGCTGTGTGACTTTGACCGCGAGACCCAGGCTCGCCACGTTGCAGAACGCTTTTCCGTTGAGGCGACCGACATCGACCGCCGAAGTGTGACCTTGCAGAATCACCTTGCACGCCACAAGCGGATCCGGCGGAAGTTTCAACGTCCGGGCGAAATCATTCGCCGTTCCCAGCGGCAGAATTCCCACCGGCAAACCGCAGTCGACGAGACCTTCCAGCGCATGATGGACTGTGCCGTCGCCACCGCCCACGATGATCAGGTCAACCTGCTCCCGATGTTCGCGAATGAGAGCCGAGAGATCCTTCGACTGATCCGTCGATGCGTCGATGAGCTTCAATCCACCTGTGGTGAGCGTACGGCGGATGTCATCCAGGCCCACCCGGCCGTGACGCGCCTTGCTGTTAACGACAAACAATGCCGAACGAGTCATCAAGGCGTCTTCACAGGCGGCCATGCCAGGTGTCGACCATGCACCAGTTCGCCGTCATCGCAGTTGATGAGCGATGACGGGCATGGTCGGAACGTGTCCTCGACTTCAGTCTACCGTGACTGTGCTCTTGGCGACAGGATACCGGTCCTCCCGATCATCCGCGTCGTTATTGCTCAAGCGCGAAGCCGAAGGCGATGATGAACGGACCGATCTCCGATGTGAAGGTCACGTACATCGGATACGATCGCGTGGGAAACTGAATGGCGTACGTTTCCCCGGCGATCACGTTCGGCAGACCGAGTTCGAGCTGCATGTCCTTGATTGAGTCCTTCGCCTTGCCGGCGATGACGTTCGCGAATTCGCCGACCGTGTCGCAGACCAGCGGGTTCACTTCGGTCACCCGTTCATCGATCATGCGGTGCACCGCCGAGAATGCGGTGCGGCGCGGCATGCTGAGGCAGATCGAGCCGGTGGCGAGGCCGGACAGGCCAATCACGGCGGTCACCTGATTCCAGGGAATCTTGTCATGGCCGCTGGCGATTTCCTTCCGTGTCGCGGTACAGCCCAGCATGGTTTCAAACACCTGCAGGGTGGCGGTGATGATGGGGTTCACGATTTGAACCGTCGCCGAGGCCATGGTATTGAGGGCGGTAGACATGCTGAGTTCCTTGAAACTCTCAATGCGGATGAACGGAAGACAGGCGATCAGCCGACGGGAGCCGCGATCCACTTGGAAAGCTTGTCACGCAGTTGAGCCGGGGTGTAGGGTTTGACGAGGTAATCGCTGACGCCGCTTTGAATGGCCGCGACCACGCGTTCTTTCGAGCCTTCGGTGGTGATCATAATGAACGGCACGGTCGGGTTGATCGCGCGGATATTCTTGAGCAGGTCGAAGCCGTTCATGTTCGGCATGTTCCAGTCGCTGAAGATCACCGAGATCGAATTGGACTGGAACGCCGTCAGCGCCTGCTGACCGTCGGCGGCTTCAATCACGTCGGTCACACCCATTGAATTGAGCGACTTCCGGGCGACAATCCGGGTCATCTGGGAGTCATCGACAACGAGCACGGCCATGAGTGGTTCTTTCTTCGAAAAGGAAGTCAACGGATTCGTTACTGTTTCATACTTCACAAAGACGGTCGGGGACGACCGCGTGCATGATTCCGTCGGCGAGTTCGTCCAACGGCAGGATTTCACATGCTGCGCCCAGATTGATGGCTTCCTTCGGCATGCCGAAGACGACGCACGATTGTTCATCCTGCGCGATCGTATGAGCACCGGCGTTGCGAAGATCACGCAGTCCTGCCGCGCCGTCTTTTCCCATGCCGGTCATGATGACGCCGACGGCATTGGCCCCGGCGCATTCCGCACCGGACCGGAACAGCACATCGACCGATGGGCGGTGCAGATTCACACGTTCCGTGTCACGGATGTCGACGTAGTAGCGGGCACCGCTGCGGCACAGAACCAGATGCCGGTTGCCCGGGGCGATCAACGCCGTTCCCGGTAAGACGCTGCGACCGGCCGTCGCTTCGGACACCTTGATCGAGCAGACTTCATTGAGCCGATCGGCAAACGACTTGGTGAAATGCTCGGGCATGTGTTGGACGATGACAATTCCCGGCGCGTCCGGCGGAAGTTTCGATAGCACGGTTTCGAGCGCCCGGGTGCCACCGGTCGACGCACCGATGAGGACCACTTTGCTCGTGGTCTGCGCGAGGGCTTTGTCGACGGGATCCAATGCCGGGCGGACGGTTTCGACGCGGGACCGTGCCGCGGCTTTCACCTTGAGCAGCAGTTCTTCCGCGACGCCTTCGATGCTGTAGGCCGCACTCGGCTTATGCACGATGCTCACCGCACCGGCCTGCATCGCTTCTTTGGCGAGTCGACTGCCGCGCCGGCTCAGGGACGAAACAATGACGACCGGAATCGGGCAGTGCTGCATCAGTTTTTTGAGGAAGCTGATGCCGTCCATCCTCGGCATTTCGATATCGAGCGTCACGACGTCCGGCCTTTGCTGGGCGATGAGTTCCCGCG
>DASRYX010000083.1:0-2140 GCA_035686985.1 Planctomycetaceae bacterium
GGAATCGGATCGCCACGTCGTGACCGCGTGCGAAGTCTACGAAGTGTGTTCGGCGACCAGCCACGCTGGCAGCTGAGAGTCCAAGTCTGAATTCACGCAGAGATCCGATCTGCCGCCTCGACTTCAAGGCGGCAGATCGGAAGCGTGATACGATCAAATACGGCGTGACAGGAACCAGCCGACGCCGAAGGCGATTAACACGGCGGGAATCGGATTCCGCTGAATCAGTTCCGCCAGATCGTCTGAAGCACCGCTGAACTTTGCCTGCTCCAGGTACTCGCCGCCCCACTTTACTCGATCCGCCACGGCCTCCGACGCTCCCGCGAGCATTCCGCCCGGAGAGTTTTCTTTGATCCGATCACCGAACTGGCGAATACTGCCCCCGAGGTTCGCCGCGAGGTCGTCCGCCTTCTGCGTGGTCGATTCGTACGCCTGACTGGCGGCGTCCTTCAACGCGCCGCCCAACTGCGTCGCCACGTCGTTGAGCTTCGTCGACGCATCTTTCGCCGCACTGGCAGCCTGATTCGATTGTTGAGCCATCATATTCTCCTTCACCGCTACTTGTAGTGGAACGTCTCGCCGATCAGCAGACGAGCAATTCGAACTATCGAGTCGGCAACTCCTGTGCCACGCGGCCGTGCCAAGCGGTACGTTACCGCTGCTGCGGCACTGAAACTGCTGCCGCTGTTTCCGCAACTAGCTCCTAAATTCAATATCCGGCGAAACGGACTTCAACTCGGAGGTGTCATGCGGTTCTTTGTCCTGGCATGTGATTACGATGGCACGATCGCGCATGATGGTCGCGTTTCGCTGGACACCCTCGCCGCGTTTCAACGGTTCGTCGAAACTGGTCGACGGCTTGTGCTGGTGACCGGCCGCGAACTTGACGAGTTACTAGAAATCTTTCCAGAAATCGGTTTGTTTGAATGGGTCGTGGCGGAAAACGGCGCGTTGCTCTACCGGCCGTCCAACCGTGAGGAAAAGATTCTCGCGGAGCCGCCGCCCGAGGGGTTTGTCCAGGCGTTACGCGCGCGCGGCGTGGGGCCCATCTCGGTCGGCCGGGTGATCGTCGCCACGTGGGAACCGCATGAAACCACGGTGCTCGACACGATTCGCGACCAAGGGCTTGAGCTGCAGGTGATCTTCAACAAAGGGGCCGTGATGGTCCTGCCCGCGGGGGTGAATAAAGCCAGCGGATTGCAGGCCGCATTGAAGCAGATGAACCTATCGCAACACGAGACGGTCGCGGTCGGCGATGCGGAAAATGATCACGCGTTTCTCAGTCTCAGCGAATGCTCGGTGGCGGTGTCGAACGCGTTGCCGTCGCTGAAAGATCGCGCGAATCTCGTAACCAACGGCGATCACGGCGAGGGAGTCGCCGAGCTGATCGACCGGATCATTGCGACCGATCTCGCGGAATGTCAGCCGCAGTTGACCGCGCACGATCTGATTGTCGGTCTCGACGATGTAGGCAGCGAGATCACCATCCCCGCGTTTGGCCCCAGCGTGCTGATTGCCGGACCTTCCGGCAGCGGAAAATCAACGACGACCACCAGCCTTATGGAGCGCCTGGTCGAGCGGCGTTATCAGTTCTGCGTAATCGATCCGGAAGGCGATTATGATTCGCTGGAGTTCGCCATCGCCGTGGGGACAGGGGATCGCGGCCCGAGCGTGGAAGAAGTTCTGCAGGTGCTGGCTCAGCCTGAGCAGAATGTCGTGGTGAATCTGATCGGGCTGCGGCTGTCGGATCGTCCGGAGTTCTTTTCAAAGCTACTACCACAACTGCGCGATCTGCGCGAGCGCACGGGGCGGCCACATTGGTTGATTGTCGACGAAGCCCATCATCTCTTGCCGCCCGCGTGGGAGTTGGGGACGATGTTCGCGACGGAGGTTAATCGCACCGTGTTCATCACAGTCCATCCCGATCAGGTGCATCCCGGCGTTTTATCGTCCGTGGGGACTGTGATCGCGGTCGGCGCGAATCCACACGAGACCATCGGCCTCTTCTGCCAGACCCAAAGCGAACGCCTGCCGCAGACGAGTGTCACCGAGTTGGAGTCAGGGCAGGTGCTCGTCTGGCGAAGGCATGCGAGCCAGGATCCAGTCCGGGTGCGAGTCACGCCGCACACCGCCGAACGGC
>DASRYX010000084.1:0-7628 GCA_035686985.1 Planctomycetaceae bacterium
CCGCTCGTTCCCGCGGCCGGCGCGGGGTTCACGGGCTTGGAATCACGCCCGGTGATCCGCGAGAAGAACGAGGTAACCGGGTTGCGGCGCGGCGACCGGGGAGCACTCGGAGCGGGAGCCGCCGCCGCAGTGCGCTGCGGAGCAGCACCGTAGGATCCATACGGCGCGACCGGTGCCGCGGCAGCCGGAGCCGCCGGAGGACCAGCGGGGCTGCGTCCATTGATGCTTTGCACCTGCGCGGGCGTCGGGATCTCCGGCGCTTCGCGACCATTTTCCTGATAGAGACGGCGGAGTTCTTTCTGCACCGCCGAGTCGCCGTCGGTGACGGTTCCCTGAGCCAGCACGGTTTGTGAGGGAGCCGCCCCTGCCGATTGGGCCGCAACCGGCGTGACGACCGCCCCTTCTTCGGCCGGCGGAACCGCCGGAGCCGCGGTGCGGGCTTTCGACTTGCTGCCCACTTTCGGCAACAGATTCAGCGACGGTTTTCCAGTCGCAGGGGACAGGCCGCTCTGGTCCTGCGCGACGACCGGAATGGCGAGCATCCCGGCTGCTGCCGTGGTCAGAATCCACTTGGGCATACGGTAGGCGTGGGGCCAGTACATGGTCCGGAGTCTCCTGCTCGACTGAAGCAACCTGCGGGCAGCGCTCGTTGTGGGGAGAACCACGGACCGCGCTACGGGAGCACTATCCACGAAGGTCCTCAAGACGAGCGTACGGCCTGTCGCGGATGGCATCCGCAATGAGCCTGCAGGCAGATTCATCGACGAGGCGACCCTGCGGTTTGTACGGCGTGTGCCGATTCTGCCTCCGATTCCGGCGGTAGAACGCGTACCGTCGACAACACCGGAAAAATCAGTAAACCGACCGCATCCTGCCTATTTCACCAGCCGATTCTGGATCGGAACGGCTGCAATTTGCTATATCACGTCACAAACACTTGTTGCACAAATGCTTGAGCACGCGAGGTGCAATCCTCACCGGGCGATGTCGGCCCCCGGCCAGACCAGCGCGTTGAACCGATCCACCGATTCTTGAGCGGTCCAGGCGATTCCTCGGAGCAGCAGCACGCGGAACAGCGGGTCATCAAACGTCCACGAATAATGACCCGGAATCGAGACGAACACCCGGCCTTTTCCCTGCTCCAGCGACCAGAACAACGGCTGCGGGCGATTTTCTTCCTGCCCCCAGCCGAGCACGCGGTCATCCCCGAGCTTGCCGGTCAGATTCCAATAGCTTTCGTCGACCAGTTTCAGCGTCGTAAATCCACGCGAGACCGGATGGCTCGGATCGTGGTTAAAGTGCAATGTCAGTGGACCGTGACGGAACTTCGCGCCGGGACCCCACGCGAGGGCGATGCGTTCCGCGAAGCCGGGCGCATCTTTCTGCCCATCGACGGCCCAGTGAACATAGACGAGGCCGCCGCCGCGTTCCAGATAACCGTCGACGTCAGCGGCTCGCTCCGAGGTCCAGTCGCCGCGCTGATAGAAGACCATCACATCGGCCTTTTGAAACTCGGCCGCTTCCGGCCAGTTCATGGCGGTGACGACATCCACATTCGGTGCGATCGCCAATAACTCCTGCCAGGCTTTGAGCCACGCCGGATAGTCATGTTCGCCCGGTCCGTGATCCTTCGGCCCTGCGACGAGCACGACACGCAGCGGCCGTCCCTCACTCGGCGGGGCCACAGCTTCACCCAATACCGCGGTCACTTCATTGATCGAGCGCGGAGCCGGCCGCGTCACACCGATGCTCTCCCGGGGCATCGACGGCCCCGCGGTCAGCAGGAACGTTAACAGGTCGCGGATCTGCTCGGGGCTATAGGTCTTCAACAAGCCTTCCGGCATCACGGACACCGACGAAGCTTGCATCTCTTCTACATCATCGGGAGTGAAGATGATCGTTTTGCCCGTGTGATCGCCGACCTCCAGTTTTCCATCAACCGTTCGCGGCACCCCGGTCACGCTGCGACCGTCCGTGAGCACGAACGTGGAGGAGACGTAATCAGGATTGATCGCAAAGTTCGGCTGCGTGACATCGCGCATCACGCTGGCATAATCGCGGTGCATCAGATTCGACAGGTCCGGCCCGATCTTCGCCCCCTGCCCGTGCACGGAGTGACATTTCGCGCAACCGTTCTGCTCGTGGTGGAACAGTTTCCAGCCGCGGGCCCAACTGCCGCCTTCAAGTTCCTTCGGACGAACGGCGAGCAAAGTTTCCTCGCGCGTGTCACTTAGCCGCGACCACGGCTGTAATGCTCGACTGGTTGGCAACGGTCGCGCTCGATCGTCTTCTTTGGTGAAGAACGAAACGCTCATTTCCAGTGCGGACTTCAACGTCGCTTCGGGCAGCCGCACCTGCACGACCGGCAGTTGCCCGGGCAAGGCATCCAGTCCGATGAAATTCGTCCGGGTGTCGATCGTCGCACCAGACGGTGAATCGAGCACATCGATCTGCGTCGCTACGTTGGCGGTGAAGCGAACGGAGACTTTTTCCACGGTCGGTTCATAATCGAGCTTCGAACCCGGTTGCACGGCCGGGTGCAGGAGATTCGTGAGCTGCAACCCCGCCGTCAGTGTGAGTTCGCCGGCTTCTTTCATCGCCGCCCATAAACGATCATGCGACGCCGAGCCCGCGGTCCACGCCTGGGACGCCGCGAGATCGAAACTCGGCAACCAGCCGTTCCAGACGAGTTCGCCGTTCCGTGTCCATTTCGCTTCGACGCCGGACAGATCGAAGTCGAGATCGATTTCGGGAAGTTGCGGCAGTTCCTTCGCCGACGTTTTGTCCGCGTCCGGTCGTCCCATGCCCGGCAGACGGACCGCGTAATGCACGGCGGCGCGGAGCGGATCCGTGGCGAACACGAGCGTCCGACGGTCCGGCGTCAGTTGGGCCGAATAGACTTTCACGTCATCACGCTGCGCCCGGTGCTGAAGTTGCACCACCGCATAACCGGGCCACAGCGACTCAAAGCGATCTCCTGCGCGGACGTACTTCCCGGCGGTGATGTCGGTGCGTTTGACGATGTCCCGCAACCGCGCTGGGTCGACCGGGCGATCAAACTCCACGCGCAATTCCCTTGGTCCGGAAGCCCAGGCGAGAACCGGCTGCGGATGCTCGCGGTCCGCATAACGAATCTTGAAGAGCTTTCCGCGACCGGTCGGACCGCTGCCCCAATCCGGGCCACCGCTGTGACAGGGAATCAGCAGCCCGCCGTCGGGAGTGACGCAGCAATCCGCCGGGAGCATGTTGAAGCACGCGAACAGCGAGTTCCGCGCCACGTAGCCGTTCGCGGTTTTGGCCAGCTGCGTGCGATAGAGTTTTCCGCGCGAATACCCCGTCACGAACGCATCGTGCGCCCATTCCTGCGGACCAAAGATCGGACCGTCCTTGGTCACTGGTTCGTTGAAGCAGAATCCGCAGGTCGACTGGTGTTGCGGTCCGTAATCGAGCGTGCTGGGCTCATCAATGACATCCGGCAGATGGCGTGGATGACGTGGCGGAAAACCGTAGTGGCGTCCCTTCTGGAGATGCAGCAGTTCATCGAACGGATTGCCGTTCGGCAGCCAGGTCGCCCCTTCCTGATCCGTGCAGAACAAGTCGCCGGATTTGTTGAAGCGGATCCCCACCGGAAAGCGGATGCCGGTGCACAGCACTTCGCGCGATTGAAAATCGGGCGCGACCCGCATCACGGTGCCACGTTCGCTGTGCAGGTCGTACGCAGCTTTGCCGTCTTTTCCCAGCAGGTACGCATTGGTGAAATCGGCCGCACCGAGTCCAAAATAGACACTGCCATCTTTGGGATCAACGGCGACGCCGAGGGCATCCACACCGTGCGAAGATTCTTTCCAGCCTTGCGCGATGACTACTTCCTTATCCGCGCGGTCGTCGCCATCAGTGTCGAGAATCAGCGTACACTTGCCCTTCGCGGCGACAAAGACGCCCTGCCCTTGCGGATAGCCGGGCGGCGTTAAATCCATCCCGATCGGGGCGCGCAGCTGACCCTGGTTCTTCCAGAACTCAACGGCCTGATCTTCGAGTCCGTCGCCGTCGGTGTCGGAGAGCAGCCAGATGTTGCCGTCGTAGCCCAGCGCGATCAACTTGCCATCGGGACGATACAGCACGTTGTTGATGTTCGGCAGATCGATCGGCAACTGCTGAACAGCAAAGCCCGGCAGCAGGACCTGCACGGGTGGTGGCGCTTTCACACGTTCCAGCGGCTTGCCGGGATTGTCCATCCCGGGGACCGGTAACGGCTCGATCGCGCCGTACTTCGCCTCCAGATACTTTTCGACCGCGCTGCGATCCTCCGGCGAGAGGACATGGTCAAAGACCAGCAGTTCGGCGATGTCGCCATGCAGAAAGCCGCGAACTTCGGGCGGGTTGCCGAAGTTGTAGCGCCGCCCGCCGACCACGAATTCATCGAGTTGAATCGGCGCGGTTCCGGCGCGATCGCGCGTGCCGTGTGGTTTGCCGTTGACTGAAAGCGAGGTGCCATCTTTGCCCGGCGTGGAGGTCACGCACATCCGCAAGACACTGCCGTAGGGCACGCTCTTGCTCAGGAGATTCTTCTGACCAATCGACCCGGCCCCTTCGATATTGACCAGTTGCAGCGCCGGGGGACTGCCGACGCCCTGGTCGATATTGAAGCCCGTTTCGAAATCATTGCGGCCCACTTCACTCATCGAGAACCACGCGGTAAACGGCTCCGGATTGGAATACGGGGCGGAGACCATAAACACCGTCATTTCCTTCAACGCCTGCTTCAAACCGGATCGCCGCAGGTGGGCTCCATTCCCGGAGAAGTGCACCGCGTGAAAGTCACCGGTGGGCTGAAACACCGGCTGCGCTTTCTTCTCCTTCTGCGTGAGATCGCGATGGTGTCCGGAACCGTCTGGCCAGAGCGCGAGCGGATCGCCGTTTTGCACCGGCTGTTGTCCCCGCGCCTGATGGGCATCCGTCAGCCGCGACGCATCCAGCCAGATCACCAGCCCGTTGGACACCGGCAGCCGCGGATCACTCCACGGCTCCGTCGCCTCCGCCAAGGTTGATGGCAAAAGCCCGCCGACAATGGCGAAGCAGCAGCACCAGGAGCGCATCAATTCCATCCTCTCACGGGAGCAAAACATGGTGGCCCGCTGAACACATCAAAGTTACCCGCCCCGTCGGAAGGCCACTCCGAAACAGTATCAAACCTCTCCGATGGATCACTACTCGATTCATCGGTAGAACTACGGAGAGTGGGGTGGAAACTTGGTACGGACGAAGGCAGACGTGCTATAGTGTCGCGGCCTCGACGCGGAGTGGAGTTCTTCGGCGTTCAGGGACCGATCTCGTTGCAAGGATGCAGACCGTGTTGGAAATCGCTCGGAGAGCGCTCGCGCTTTCGCTCATTGCGTGCTGGAGCCTGACGTTACCCGTCACGGCCGCAGAAACGCCGCCCACTCTCGTTTCCCTCGCTGAAGCTCGTTTTCCTTCACTGTCCGCGGAAGAACGGAAACTGCTGGAAGCCGTGAGCGCGGGCAATCCGTTTTCGCTCGCCGACGATTCGATGGCCGCCGCGATTCGCGCAGAGGTCCTGCAGTGGATGTGCGCGGCGTCCGACGCCAGCGCACTGCTGCCGCGTCAGGGAATCACCGTCACCCAGGCGAAGTTCACAGGACCGCTGAACCTGCGATTCCTGAAGCTGACCGTGCCGCTGTCCCTGCTGAAGTGTGAACTCGAAGCGGTCGATGTGGACAGTGCGGAATTCGTGGCGCTCAGCCTCGATGGAAGCCGGATTACTTCACTGCGAGGTGATCAGCTACGGGTGCAGCGCGACCTGTCGCTCT
Source organism: Planctomycetaceae bacterium (assembly GCA_035686985.1). Classification (GTDB taxonomy): domain Bacteria; phylum Planctomycetota; class Planctomycetia; order Planctomycetales; family Planctomycetaceae; genus DSVQ01. The sequence goes on from DASRYX010000084.1 coordinate 5,829, forward strand.
CCGAAGGCTTCACGTGTCAGGAATCGCTGCGGTTGCCATTCTCGTGGATCGAAGGACATCTGGATCTCTCCGGTGCGCGATTGCTGGGGACCTCGGATGCGCTGCTCGCCGATGGTTGCCGCGTCGATGGCGATTTGCGGCTGCGAGCCGACTGTCAGACGCATGGGCGGGTCTCACTCGCGGGGGCGCGCATCGCGGGCAACTTCGACTGCGATCGGGCGCAACTCAATCATGACGGCAGCACGGCGCTCTCGTTGCCCAGCGCCCGCATCAACGGCGACTGGACGCTGCGCGAGGCGAAGCTGAAGGGCGGCGTGATCTGTCATGGCGCGCGCGTGCAGGGTGATCTCGACGCCGATCACTGCGAGATCACTTTTCCGGAGGGCACCGCGTTTCGGGGATATGCCCTGTCGGTCGGCGGTGACCTGCGGTTTGTCTCGGCGAACCTGGCGGGAGATGTGCTGCTCGAAGCCGCCGACGTGGGACGCGATCTGAACTTCGCCGACGCGCAGTTTGATTCTTCCGATCCTCCCGTGGTGGTGACACTGCAGGGGATGACCGCCGTGCGACGGTTCCGCTGGACGGGGGTGACATTCCGTCCCGAAGCGCCGGTCGATCTCGACCTGCGGTCCGCGACAGTCGGAATTCTTTATGACGACGAACGGAGCTGGCCGCCCGAGGGACACCTGCGGCTGCACGGATTCGATTACTCCGAAATCCATGATGACGCACCGTTCGATGCACCGAGTCGCATCCGCTGGCTGCGCCGTCAGCATCGCGAACGCTTCCGCACGCAACCGTATGAGCAGGTCGCCGACATCTTCCGCAAAGGTGGTCTCGCTGTAGCGGCCCGGCACGTGCTCATCGCCAAAGAAGCCGACCGCGCGGATCACATGGAACTGACGACCGGCGACTGGTACTGGTACCGGGTGTTCGGCCCGCTGATTGCCTACGGTTATGAACCGTGGCGGTCGTTCGTGTGGATGATTCTTGTGGTCAGCATCGGGGCCACGCTGTTCCAGATCGGTTACTGGAAAGGCTGGATGACGCCGACAAAGGTGGTCGAATTCGTAAGCGCGAATGAAGGGGCGCAACCGTATCTGTCCGCCGATTACCCGAAGTTCAACGCGATCATTTACTCGTTGGATGTCTTCGCGCCGTTCACGTATCTGCACCAGGCTAACTATTGGGTGCCGAACCCCACGCGCGGCGAGCGAATCCGGCTGGGGTTCTGGTCGCCGCGCCCGGGCGAGTTGCTGCGTGTATACCTCTGGTTGCATGTCGTTGCAGGATGGTTGCTGACTTCACTGCTCGTCGCCGGTCTGACGGGACTTGTGCAACACTAAGCCTGAACAATTCCAAAGGGTGGCGGGGGCGCACCGTAGGAAGCCCCCGGAATCACTCGCATTGTTCTCAGGGGCTTCCGCTCGCGCGGTGCGCCCCTGCCACCCCCCTGTTGACAATATCCGTTACCGGAACCCGCCAGCGGCGTGCAGCGTCTGACCGGTGACCCAGCCGGCGTCATCGCTGGCCAGGAACGCAACCGCCGTGGCAATGTCCTTCGGTTGACCGATTCGGCCCAGCGGCGTCTGCTGCTCGATCTGCTTGCGGAAATCACTTTCCGTAATCCCGGCACCGTGCGTTCCCTCGGTTTCCACCAGTCCCGGGTTGATCGAGTTCACCCGGATGTGGCGGCCACCAAGTTCAACCGCGAGCGAACGGGTGACCGCATCGACGGCCGCCTTGGTGGCGCTGTAGACGCTCGCATTTGGGACCGGACTCGACGCGACAACGGAGCTG
>DASRYX010000085.1:0-3256 GCA_035686985.1 Planctomycetaceae bacterium
TTGGCAATCGCAATCGCCACGCAGCCCGAACCGGTGCACAGATCCAGCACGTTCGACTCGGGCAGCGGCTTCACCACGCCGAGCGCTTCCATCACCAGCGTTTCGGTCTCCGGCCGCGGGATCAGCACGTCGCTGGTGACACGAAACTCGAGGCTGAAGAACTCCCGATAACCGACCAGATACGCGACCGGCTCGCGCTTGGCCCGTCGGTTCACCAGATCCCGCATCGTCGCGCGGACCGCGTCGGGGAGTTCGGTGTCGTAGTTGGTATAGAGCTCGATCCGTTTGCATTTCCTCGCGTGGGCGAGCAGGATCTCCGCCTCGAGTCGCGGGGTTTCGCTGCCATGTTTCTGCAGATGCCCGGTCGTCCATTCCAGCACGCGGCGGACCGTCCAGGGTTGAGCGGCGGGGGAAGAACTTGGCTGACTCACACGGGCATCCTTGCGAAGAGTGATTCTCCAGAAGACCAGAACTGCGGCGAGGTTGCAATCGAGCGGAACTTCGCGGCGCGGTCCGGGTTTCAGGGTCGATGGCGATCGGCGCGCGCCCTTGATTTTACCCGACGGACGGCCGATAGTACGCAGACCGGGCGGAAAGGGCTTCCTGATTCGCCTAGACGTTCACCTTGAGCGGATGGCTGGCGATCAGGATGGCGAAGAAAAAAGCGAGCGGCGGATTGGAGGGAACGCGCATCCGGGTCCGCCCCGGGGTGACCTCGCCAGAGTTCCCGGAAGTCTCGCTCGCCGGTTGGACAGGAACGGTGATTGAAGCCACGGGCAAACCGCCGGCCGTGAAAGTCATCATCGAGTGGGACGCGGCGACACTCGGGCAGATGCCGCCGGATTACGTCGCCCGCTGTGAAAGCCAGCAGCTGTTCTATCAGATGGCGTGCCTCAGCGACGCCGACGTCGAACCCGCGTAACGGAAGCCTAGGGTTTCTTAACCCTAGCTGTCTTCGAGAAGCGATCAACCCGCCCCGACACGTTCGCGATAAATCCGCGCGATGTCATCCGGCGTCACGGTGATCAGCCGCGTGAATCCGGTGTGCGACCGTTCGTACGCGATCTTCTTCGCCTGTTGCGGCTGCCGATGGACCGCCTCGGACAACCAGAATTTGTCCTCTTCCGCGAGCACACCCACCGCGGGATCCCACAGCGTCTTGGTTTCCATCACCAGCGAATCGACCCGGGCGTCAAATTTGTCGTAAGCCATGGCGGTCAAACTCTGCAGAACGGCAGGAAAAACTTACTTCCGGTTGCGGATCGTGTTCAACGAGGAACTGACCATCTGCTGTGCCTGCACGGCTTCGGTGATGACCTGTGCGAAGCGGTCCGGATAAGGCACGCCGCGCAGCAGCATCAGGGTATCGCCGGCGCTGCCGGTCAGGCGGACATCGCCCGAGCGGAAGAACGCAAGGCGGGAGTCGGGATCGACCGACACGCTCGTCACGCGATCCAGCGTGACTTCGTTGTCGATCTTCAAGCCCATCGCCGGGCCGATCTTCACCGCGCGGTTGGTCACCACGTACTTCGAGCCGAACACCTTCAGGCCGAAATACAGCAACAGCGCGAACGGGATCGTCGGCGGGACGAACAGCAGATGCGACAGCTTGATATTGCCAATGCCGACCGGGATGGACTCATACAGACCATGGAGCAATTGCCCCAGGCCGGTCGTCGCCATCGACGGATAGAGTTCCTCGATCACACTTTCGGACTTCGGGCTGACGCCAGAAATCGCCTGCGGCTTCTTGGTCAACATCACGGTAACCGGGGGGAACAGGGAAGCGGTCACGATAGCCCCGGAATCATATCGCAGGCCGACATGAATTGCCATGAAACTGGTGGCCCTTGTGACGTTGACCGCAGAAAACTCTTTCCACCACATTCTTTAGGGCGAATTGACGCCCGACATGGACGTCCGCGGCGTGAGTTTCACCCGCATGCCGCCGATAGGGCGCAGCGACATGCTGGGGTTGAGTTCGGGCTTTGTTTGCGCCGGTGTAATCCGATAGCGCTGCAGCAGTAACGTGGCGATCAGCGTCATTTCCATCATCGCGAACGATTGCCCCAGGCAGACGCGCGGCCCGGCACCGAACGGCACATACGCGCACGGCGGCAACGCGGCCCATCGTTCCGGCAGAAAGCGGTCGGGATCGAACGTTTCCGGGTCGGGGAACCATCGCGGGTCGTGATGCGTGATATAGGTCATCAGGCGGACGACGCCTCCCCTGGGCACTGTCCAGCCGCCGATCTCGACATCTTTCACCGCCTGCCGTGCGAAAACGGCAATCGCCGGGGGATACAGCCGCAACGACTCTTTCACCGCGCGTTCGACCGCCGCGAGTTTTGGCAGATCCGCGAACGTCGGTGGACGGTCACCCAGCACGCTGATGATGTCCGCGGCGAGTCGCTCGGTGTAGTCCGGATGCGTGGCGAGCACCCACCCCAGCCACGCCAGACCGGCCGCGGTGGTGTCATGGCCCGCGAGGAAGATCGTCACACATTGATCACGTGCCTGCTCGTCGGTTAAACGGCGACCGTCGCCTTCTTCATCCGCAGCGAGCAACAGCATTGAGAGCAAATCGCCCGTGTCGCCTCCACTGTCCCGCCGCTGACGGATGAACCCGCGCACGGTCTGATCGATTAAATTGATGGCCCACTTCTTCTCCGCTTTGCCCGGCAACGGCAACCAGTCGGGCCAGGTGAATGGCTGGAACATTTCTTCCACGGCGACCTTCGACAAAATCTGCACCGCGCGACGCATATCAGGCATGCGGTCGCCGAGATCGCTGCCGAACATTGTCCGGCAGATCACCGACGTGGTGAGATCGGTCATCGCCGCTTCGAAATCCAGCGTGGTCTCCTGCGGCGCAGCTTGGGAGAACTGCGTGCTGGCGGTCGCCACCACGGCGTCCGCATAACCGCCGAACCGCTTCACACTGAAGGCGGGTTGCAGGAGGCGACGATGGCTCAACCACTTCTCGCCCTCGGTGATGAGAACGCCGTCACCGTTCCATTGTTTCAACACATCCAGCGGCCGCTTGAAGCGTACAAACGCTTTCGCTTTCTCGATCAGCACTTCGTGAATCTGATCGGGATGAAAGAACGAGTAGTCCTGATACGGCCCGATCTGCATGAAGACCGCGTCGCCGTAGTCGCCCTGCAAGCGCTGATAGAACCCGATGAGATCCCGCTGGATTTCACCAATTTTGGACAGCCCGAACCACCGCGTCGGCGGTCCGGGAGGACGTTGA
>DASRYX010000086.1:0-2406 GCA_035686985.1 Planctomycetaceae bacterium
GCGTTCGTCTGGGAGACGTCCATCGCGGCCTGGGAACCCCAGCCTCTCTTCCGTGGCTACGCCGTGGATGAGCTCGCGTCGTCGTCGACTTATCTCGAGACGGCCTATCTGCTGATGACCGGCGAGTTACCGAACGATGAGCAGCTGGCGGACTGGCAGGCGCTGCTGTTCGACGGGTTATCGCTGACGTCCAGCATGCGGGGATGGCTGCAGCGTGTCCCAAAGCCCGCGGCGACCATCGATGTTCTCCAATCCGCTCTCGCCCGGTGCCGATTGAGCGACAGCCTTGAACCGCCGCACAACTCCCGCGCGGCCGCGGATGCGTTTCCGCGCTGGCTGGGCTTTGTCGCCGCCGTGATCGGAACCCGCTCACGATTGCTGCATGATGAAGAACCGATGGAACCCCGCGCCGATCTCGGCTTTGCTGCGCAGGTGTGGTATCTGATTCATGGCAAGGAGCCTGCAGCATGGATCGAGCGGGCTTTTGAACGACTGCTGATTGTCTGTGCGGAACATGGATTCACAGCTTCAACCTGGGCGGTTCGTGCCGCCGCGGCTGCACAGGCGGATTTGTCCACGAGCCTGCAAGCCGGGCTCGCGGTCGCGCAAGGAGCGCGGTCCAGCGGTTCCGCCGTGGCGACGTTGAACGTCCTTTCCGCGGTGCGGACACCCGACCGGGCTCACGCCTGGGTCGAACAGATGGCGACCAAGCACAAGCCGATCCCCGGTTTCCAGCACCGGCTGTATCGGGTCGGCGATCCCCGGACCGATTGGCTCTCCCCGCTGTGTCGGGAAGCCGCCGAACGGAACGGCAAGCTCGACCGCGAAGATCTGGCGTCGGCGATCGAGCAGGCGGTCTGGGATCAGCGCGGGGTGTTGCCCGCCGTGGTCTGGCCCGCGGCGCGATTGCTCGATTATCTCGGCATCCATCATGATTTGTTCGGCCCGCTGTTCGTGCTCAGCCGTATGGCCGGATGGGCCGCGCACGACGCCGAGCAACGCCGCAACGGTAACGCCCCAGTCATCCGCGCGAACTATGTTGGTCCCGCGCAACGCCCGCTACGTCCGATTCAAGAGCCCACCTGAAATACGACCCAGGGACAGCCGTCCCTGGGCTTCTAACCACTATCCACTAACGACTGCCCATTACTCGCCCATGTCGACCGACCTTGCTTTTCAACGATGTATCAATCCGGCCTGCGGCAAGACTTACGCGGTGAGCGAAGTCCTCACGGCATGCACGGCCTGTGGGAATCTGCTTGACATCGAGTACGACTGGAGCCGGTTGCCGGTGCCGAAGTCGCTGCGCGAGTTTGAAGCGCGGTGGGCGAACCGTCGGAACCCGCTCGATTATAGCGGCGTGTGGCGGTTCCGCAGCCTGCTGCCGTGGGCCCCGGACACCAGCATCGTCACCATCGGCGAAGGCCAGACGATCCTGCAGCAGTCAAACTCAGTCGGGAAGTACGTCGGCAGCAACGCAGGCCAACTCTTTCTGCAATATGAAGGGTTGAATCCTTCGGGGAGTTTCAAAGACAACGGCATGACCGCGGCCGCGACGCACGCCCGGATGGTCGGCGCGAAAATGGCCGCGTGTGCGTCGACCGGCAACACCAGCGCTTCCTTAGCGATCTATGCCAGTACAGCGCAACTGTTCCGCGTGGTGGTCTTTGTCGGCAGCGGCAAGATTGCTTACGGAAAATTGTCACAAGCGCTGGATTACGACGCGAAAACGTTGCAGATCCTCGGGGATTTCGATGACGCGTTGGAACGCGTCCGCGAAGTCTCCGGCGGACGCGGCATCTATCTTTGCAACAGCGTGAATCCCTTCCGGCTCGAAGGCCAGAAGACGATCATGTATCGCGTGCTGGAAGCCCTGGCGTGGGAACCGCCCGACTGGATCGTCGTCCCCGGCGGCAACCTCGGCAATTCGAGCGCCTTCGGCAAAGCCTTCGCCGAGCTGAAAGCCCTCGGCTTGATCAACAAGATCCCGCGGCTCGCCGTCATCAATGCCCACGGTGCGAACACGCTGTACCGGCTCTACGAACAGCAGGGCCTCCGTTGGAACGGCGGCCGGACCGATGATGCGAAGATCGATGCGTTCTTCACCGCGATGGACCGCGAACAGCGGCGTGCTTCCACCCTGGCGAGCGCGATTGAGATTAACCGCCCCGTGAATCTGAAAAAGTGCCTGCGTGCGCTCGACACCTGCAACGGTGTGGTCCGCGAAGTCACCGATCAGGAGATTCTCGACGCGAAAGCGCAGGTCGGTGCAGGGGGATTCGGTTGCGAACCGGCGACACTCGCAGCACTCGCCGGTTCGCAACCGAATCCCCCTGCACCGACCTGCGCTTTCGCGTCGAGAATCTCCTGATCGGTGACTTCGCGGACCACACCGTTGCAGGTGTC
>DASRYX010000087.1:0-9983 GCA_035686985.1 Planctomycetaceae bacterium
ACGCCGGCGTCAACCTGTCGGAATCCTGCCGACTGCAGCGTCTTGATGCCCGCCGCGTTGCCCTCGGCGACGTGCGACTCGGCGAGCGTGATCAGGTCCGCCTTCACGCGCCGGCAGACTTCGACCAGCAGCGCCTGCGCGTAACCCTTCCGACGCTGGGCTTCCGGCACATGCAGGTTGACCAGACCAATCGCGCGCTGATTCCAGGATGCGAGGTAATGATCGAGGCCGACGACGGTGACCTCGGCGAGCGGTTGCCCCCCGGCCTTTGGCAGAAGGGACAGGGTCACCGTGTCCAACCGGCCCAACCGGGTCTGCGACCACCACGTTGGCGGTTGTTCAACCGGGATCGCACCGAGCTTTGTGGAACGCCGCACGGCCATCAGCCGCAGGCCCACGGGCTCGCCCCGTTCTTCCAGCGATCGTTGAAAGATGAGCCGCCGCTCGTGCGGCACGTAACCTACGGCCTGCAGAAACGGCTGAGCTAGCGGGTCGGATTCGAGAAAGCCCGCGGGTTGGCTGCCGCCGTAGATGCCGAAGTAAAACGCATCGCGCGGGGCAGCCGCCCCAGCAAAGATCGCCGTTGCGCCGCGTGAAGTGAGATAGTCTTCGGCGTGGCGGATCAGCTCGCGACCGATTCCCTGCCGCCGGTGAGACGGGGCGACAATGATCGCGTGGATCGTACCCTCGTCATGTGCGAGGTGCTGTTCGTCCGGCGTGGGACTGAAGCCCGCATGAACGAAGCCGACGGGCCGATCGCCGTCACTGGCGACAATCAGCCCCTCACGATCGAAATAGGGCTGCGCAAAGACGACCGTTTCAAGGGAATCGGCATCGAGCGCCGTTGCCGCGCCGCGACCCAGACCTCCCTCGCGCCACAGTCGGCGGATGTGAGGGGGATCGCTGTTGCGGAATCGCCGGTACTCGATCACCAAAGCTGCCTCGGGGTGCGCGATTAACGGCTGCGGACTTTTTTCACCGCGGCGACCACGGCTTCGGCGGTCAGGCCGTACTTGTTCAGCAGGCCCGCGGGATCACCGCTCTCGGCGTAGGTGTCGCCGACGTTGACGAACTCCATCGGCACCGGCTTGTTCTTCACGACAACCGAAGCGACCGCGGAACCGAGTCCGCCCGCCTGCAGATGTTCTTCGGCAACAACAATCCGGCCTGTCTCAGAAGCGGCCTTGATGATCGCGGCTTCATCGAGCGGCTTGATGGTGTGCATGTCGATGACACGGGCATTGACCCCGTCTTTAGCCAGCAGCGTAGCGGCGTCCATCGCGATGCCGACCATCAACCCGACGGCGATGATCGTCACATCTTTCCCGTCACGGAGCTGAACCGATTTGCCGATCTCGAACTTCGCGTCGGCCGGATAAACTTCCGGCACCTCGATGCGGCCGCACCGCATGTAAACCGGGCCGTTGTGCTGCAGCATCGCCTTGGTAGCGGCTTTCGTCGAGTTCGCATCGGCGGGGCAGATCACCGCGACACCCGGCAGAGCCGCGGCCATGGCGAAGTCTTCGATCGCCATCTGTGAGGCACCGTCTTCACCGATCGAGATCCCGGCGTGAGAGCCGACGAGCTTCACGTTCATGCCGGGGTAAGCGACCGACATGCGGATCTGGTCATAGGCATTCGCCAGCAGGAACACCGCAAAGCTGGAAACGACGGGAATCTTCCCCGCGGCGGCGAGACCACCGGCGACGCCGACCATGTTGCTCTCGGCGATGCCGACGTTAAACCCGCGTTCCGGGAAGGCTTTCGCGAAGACTTCCGTCCGGGTCGAGTTGCCGACGTCACCATCGACGGTGACCACGTTCTTGAATTCCGCGCCGAGATCTTTCAGCGCGGTTCCGAACGCATCGCGTGTCGCTTTGCCCAGCTTGAGTCCGCTGATCGCACCAATATTGGCGTTCGATGTCGGCGTGGTTCCAGCCATCGTAGAAGTCGTTGCTCGTGAGGATGAGAAATTGGTTTCAAACAGAGTGCGGCGAAGCCCATGCCATTAGGCAAGTTGAGCGATGGCCTTCTCGGCCAGTTCTTTCGACAGCGGCTTGCCGTGGTAGTTGAGGTCGCCGGTGGTTTCGAGAACCGGCAGAATGCCGAAGCCCTTCTTCGTCTGGGAGATGATCGCGGTGGGACGATCGGTGATCTTCTTCGCGGCGGTCAGCGCTTTCACAACGGCTTCCTGATCGTTGCCGTTGATCGTCTGCACATGCCAGCCGAAGGCTTCGAATTTCGGAGCGAACGGATCTTGATCGAGCACGGTCTTCGTCGATCCGGTCTGCTGATAACCATTCTGATCAACGATGGCGGTGAGATTGCTCATCTTATATTTCGCGGCGGCAGCGATGGCTTCCCACACCTGACCTTCGCCCATTTCGCCGTCACCCATCATCACGTAAGTATGGGCGTCGAGACCATCGAGCTTGCAGGCGAGGGCCTGTCCCAGACCGAGCGACAGGCCTTGACCGAGCGAGCCGGTCGAGGCTTCCATCGTGTTGAGCCGCTTCATGTTCGGATGCCCTTCGAATGGGCTGCCGAGCTTCCGCAGCGTCATGACTTCTTCAAAGGTGTAATAGCCGGCGTGACACAGCGCGGCATATAGCACCGGGACGGCGTGTCCCTTGCTGAGAATGAACCGGTCGCGCTTCGGATCACGCGGATTGGCCTTGGAGTGCCGGAGAAACCCTCCAAAGTAGAGCGCCGTCACGACTTCCACCGCGGAAAGGCTGCTCGACGGATGGCCGCTGCCGGCTTCCGTCGTGATCTGGATAATCAGCTTGCGGATCGCCTTCCCGGCGGCCTTGAGCTGGTCAATCGTCATCGGCGTCGCAGCAGCAGTCACGCTCACGTTCCTCGGTTTCTCAGGAAAACACGGCCCGGCGGCGGTCGAAAATCGTTCCGCGACAACTGCCAGCAGCGCAGGGTATGCTAGCGGTGAGCGGACCGGCTCGCAAGGAAGTTAAGCCTGCCATCTGACCTGCGGTTACATGGATTGATCGGTCTTGATCCGTTGCCGCGGGTGATTTATGTCGAATTGGCTGTTGTTCTTGCTGTTAGGATGTGTCCTCGCAGTCCTGATGGGTTATGCCGCGTGGCTGATCCAAAACGGTTGGGGTTCGCCGTTGTTAGGGTTGATTCTGTGCCCGGCGTCAATTGTGTTATCGTTGATGGTCGGAATTGCGTGCGGATTGCGAAGTCCGAAGCCGCCGGACTCCGATGAAGACATTCTGTGAAGCTCCGCTGTAATGCACACGTTCACCGATCAGGAATTGCGGGCGTATCTGGCGGAGGAACTGTCGGTCCCGCGCTCAGTGGAACTCGAACGGGCCATCGCCTCAGACGAGCCGTTGCGTGACCGGTTGCGGGCCCTGCTGGATGATTCGCCGTCCGCGCTCCTGGCGCTGCGGGATGTGTGGCGGCGGTCGCGGTTGAGCTGTCCGTCGCGGACCGTCTTAAGCGACTATCTCGCCGGTCAGCTTGGCGATGGACTCGGGCAGTACATCCAGTTTCATCTGACTGAAGTCGGCTGCCGGGTTTGTGCGGCGAACCTGGCGGATCTGCAGGAGCAGGGCGGGCCTGATGCCGCCGATCGCGGCCGCAAGTTCTTCGCGACCTCGGTGGGCCGACTGCGACACGTCGAGTAACCTTCCGTCTTGTGAGCGGCACGGCGCTAGCCGCCGGTGTCTTTTGCATTAATTACGAAACCGGCGGCTAGCGCCGTGCCGCTCACGGAGTGTCAATTCCAATCTCCCGCGGCGGGGCAATCCGGTCTAGTCCAAATCTCGCCGGTGCGTAAAATCCACGCTGATCAGTGGATGGATACACTCGGAGTGCTTCAGGATGAAGCGACATCACGCGCGCGGATGGATTGCCGCTCTTTTTCTCAGCGTCGCAGCGGCGACCGTCTGGGGCGCTGACACGGCGGCACCGCAACAGGACGACGCCACGCTGCATGACGTGCAGTGGCTCGGCTCCAAGCTGGCGTTTGCCGTTGGCGAGCATGGCACGTGCTGGAAGTCGGCCGACGGCGGGCAGACGTGGACCTTCGTGCCCGCACCGACTCATGCGTCGCTGCGCAGCGTTTCGTTTCTGACCGACCAGATCGGTTACATCGCCGGGGTGGAATATCAGCCCTATGTGGGTCTCGAGCGTGGCATCATCTTTGCGACCGAAAACGGCGGGGTGACATGGCAACGCTGCAATGATCAACGCCTGTCCGGTGTGAAGTCATTACGATTCTTCACGCCGGATGACGGCCTCGCGGTCTGCACTCCGACGCCCTCGGCACCGACGGGGATCTTCCGCACCAGCGACGCCGGGCAAACCTGGTCGCCAATCAGGGGGCCCGCAAGCCATTCGTGGACCGCCGCGTTTCTGGCGTCGCCCGAGCTAGGCGTTCTCGTGGGTGAGACGGGACAAATCGCGCTGCTCGCTGACACCCAGATTCTGCCGTCGAAACTGCCGCCGCTTGGTTCACGCCGCGTGCATGGACTCATGCTGCAAAGCGCGGACTCCGGCTGGCTTGTCGGTGATGGCGGCCTTGTCATGCACACGGCCACCGGCGGCGTGGTGTGGCAGAGTCCACCGGGACGGTTGCCGGATGAACTGCGCCATATCTTTGATTTCGAGAGCATCGATGCGCGCGGTTCAGGCGTGTGGATCGTGGGCTCGCCCGGAAGCGTGGTATGGCATAGTCCCGACAGTGGCAAGAGCTGGAGTCCGCAGACGACTCCCGATGCCGCCCCATTGCGGAAGGTCCGTTTTGTTTCACCGCAGGTCGGTCTGGCCGTCGGCGATCTCGGCCGAATCTTGCGGACGGAAGACGGCGGACAGACCTGGAAGTCCATTCGCGGTGGTGGTCGTCGACTCGCATTACTCTCGGTTGCGCCGCAGATCGCACGCGTGCCGACGGACCTGTTCGCCAAGGTCGCGGCTGATCAAGGTTTCCGCGCCGCATCGTGGGTGCCGACACGCTCGACCGCCGAAAGTCACATCTCTGCGGAAGCGTTGCAGGCGTCGTTGATCTCCGTCGGCGCGGTCGGTGGAGCCATCGATTGGCGACTGCCGGTCGATCTTCCGGGGCTCGATCATCACGGTGAGCGGTTGATGAGCCATTGGCAGCAGCAGACCGAAGGCCGCGCGCCAGCGGTCTTTCTTTCCGCGGTGGTGAAACAGATTCGCATGTGGCGGCCGGATGTTGTGGTTGTCGACGAAGCCCCCGAGGGGAACTCCCTCGCGCAGTATGTTCAACAGGCATTGTTGGCGGGAGTCCGTGAAGCCGCCGATCCCACGCGCCATCTCGATCAGGTCGAACTGGCGTCGCTCGGTGCCTGGAAAACGCCGCGGGTGTTCGTCCGGTTGCCCGATGGCAGCCGCGGTGCCGTCAGCATCGACCCGCAGGAGTTCCTGCCGTATCGCCAATCATCCCTTCAACTGGCGGGGGCTCCGGCGCGATCACTCTTAGGACAACCGGCGGCGGGCGCGTTGTCGTTTCGACCATTGTCGCCGGGCGGAGCGGACGATGCGGCGCCGCGCGATTTTTTCCAAGGACTCAATGTCTCACCGGGTTCAGCAACCCGGCGGTCATTGCCCGTTCTGAATGATGCGGATATCGCGCTGCATCAACAACGGATTCAGAAGCAGCGTCATTTCTCGGCGTTGGCCGCAACGGCGATGAACGACAAGGCGCAGACCGCGCAGCTCGCGGCGCAATTGCCGGTGGTTCTGCAACAGGCGCGACCGGAGGAAGCCGTCGCGCTGATGAGTGACCTCGCTCAATCGCATGTCCAGCGCGCACAGTTCGAAGCCGCGGAGGCCACGTACCTGGAGCTCGTGCGGAGATTCCCCGAAGACCCCGCGGCGCTGTCGGCGATGCGCTGGTTGCTCCAGTATTGGACCAGTGCGGAAGTCGCCTGGCAGCGACAGCGGCACACGGGCACGACCATCGCCACGCGCGACACGAACATTGATGCCGTGCAGAACCGGGTGCAGCAAGCCGGTGGAGCAGGGGCGTTCCTCACCGCGCCCCAAAATCCGCAAGACATCCTGCAGACGCGGGCCAGCGGTACGGTCAACCGGGGGATTGCCAATCGCAAAGGGACGAATCCGCAAGCCCCTCCGGATGCGCTGACGGAATGGCGAAAGCGGGCCGCCAATCTCGCGCAGCAAGTGGAAGATCAATCACCGGCGCTGTTCGAACGGCCGGAGATTCAATTCCCGCTGGCGGCCCTGCGCCGGGCCCGCGGTTCGGCTGGTCAGGCCGATGGCGTCTACCGCCGTTTTTCGACGGTCTCGCCGGATGAAGCGACGAAGGCGCTCGCGGAGCGCGAATTGTGGCTGGGACAGATGACCGCCGAAGTCCCGCGGAATCTGCTTGTCTGCAAACGCACGCCGATGCGGCCGCATCTGGATGGCTTGCTCTCTGATCCCTGCTGGCAACACGCCACGGAAGTCACTCTCGGCGATCCCGCACAACAGGACGCACAGACGACCGCGCCCGCACTCGTCATGGTCGCCTATGACAATGAGTTCCTGTACGTCGCTGCGAGCTGCCCGCGTTATCCCGGTGCGTTGATGACGATGCCCGCGCCGAGCGATCGGCAACATGACGCTGACCTCGAAGCGCACGACCGGCTCGCGATCGCGCTCGATGTCGATCGCGATTATGCCACATGGTACGAACTCCAGGCGGACGTGCGCGGCGAGACGCGCGACCGCTGCTGGAATGACAACGCCTGGGATCCGCAGTGGTACGTCGCGGCCCAAGCCGATGAGACGCACTGGCGGTTGGAGATGGCCATCCCGTGGTCGGAAATGGTCGCTGCCGCGCCAATGCCGCGCGAAGCGTGGGGGCTCAGTCTGACGCGCGTGATCCCCGCGCAGGCGGTGCAGACCTGGGCCGGATCGACGAGTTTGCCGCCGCGATGGGAACATTTCGGACTTGTCAGGTTCGAATAAGTTCATCCAGGCAGGCATCGCTCTTTCTGCACAAAGTGCGGTAATTCAGACCGCCTTTTAGTATTTCTACGCATGGCCCAGAGCGTGTTGTAAATCAGAGATTCTCGAGCACCTACAAGAGAATCTTCTTGACGGACTCATCAACACGCGGCGATGATTGCGGCGCAGGCAGTTAGGTAGTGTCGTTCTCCCACTCGAGGGTCGACAACCTCGTCGTCTCTCGCCCGTGGCTCTCCCGCGATTCTTCGACCGGTTTCTTTGGTCACTTTTCAGAAGGAGTGTCCTATGACGACTCGTGTCCGCAGTCGCGGCTTCACCCTGATCGAACTTCTCGTGGTGATTGCCGTCATCGCTCTGCTGGTGGCGCTGTTGCTTCCTGCGGTGCAACGTGCTCGGGAAGCGGCCCGAAGGACGTCGTGCCAGAACAATCTCAAGCAACTCGGTCTGGCGCTGCACAACTACCACGACACCCATCGCGTCCTGCCGCCCGGACAGATCAATCACACGTTTCAAACTGACACAATCGGCCGCTATGCGAATCCCGCCGAAGCCCGGACGATCTATGTCCGTGGTCAGAACACCCTGGGCCTGCATGGCACCAGCTGGATGCTGCACATTCTTCCGATGATCGATCAGGGGCCGCTCTATAACTTCTGGTTCCTCGGGGATAACGTTCGCGGCAACGGCGACTTCGGCGTTCAGTCCCCGCCGCCCGACCTCACACTGATCTTCCCCGCGCGGACCGAGGTGAAAGCGTTCTACTGTCCATCGCGCCGGCAGACGATGGAATCGACGGGCCGCTTTGCCAACTGCGATCGGATCGACACGGCGAATGCAGGCCCGTTCCCGTGGTCTCAGGGTGGGAACGACTACGCGGGCTGCTCGGGCTCGGGAATCACGTTCCACGACAACGTGAATGACTACACCGACCGTCAGACATACTCGATGCTGCCCGCTCAACTCGCCGCCACGGTCACGACCCTCATCGGCGTGAACGGCCAGCAGTTCTCCACTTCACCCTACACACAGTACTCCTCGAATCTGGGGATCTTCGGCGTCAACAGCTCGACGAATCTCCGCGACATCACCGACGGGACCTCCAACGTGATCATGGTCTCCGAACGCCGACTGTCGACGATGATCACACCGGTGATTCAGCGAAGCAGCGACGGTTGGGCCTGGGGTGGTCCGGCGACAATGTTCAGCTGCCGGAATTCGCCACACGCGAACCTGCACTATGACGAAGCCGACAGCCCGCATGATCAGATCGTGCAGGTCTGTCTCGCGGATGGCAGTGTGCGGAACATGAGTGTCAACATTGATCTGAACACATGGCGAAATCTTGGGAACATCTCGCAGGGAAGTCCGGTCAGCTTACCGCAGTAATCTCCGGCACGATGAGGGTCCGTCTGGACCCCTACTGCCGGGCTGGTGTTGCTTAGATGTGAGCCGACTCCGCCCGGGGGAGTCGGCTCTCCACATATTAAACAGGTCGAATCCGGTTCTGATCCTCGATGGGGAAAAGTCCGTACCATGACGATTCGCTACACCTGCACGGAGTGCGGCTCTGTGCTCAAGATCAAGGATGAGAAAGCCGGCACCGAGGGACATTGTCCCAAGTGCAAAACGGAGTTCCACGTGCCGGAGCTTGTCCCGGCGGCAGAGGAATCGGTCGCTGTCGCGGTGGCCGCCGGGCCGCCCGAGTCCGAGGCAAGCACCTTGGCCGTCGAGCCGGTCCTGCATATGAATGAGGACGACGCGCCGCCGGTCCTTCACATGGACGAAGACGATCTCGACAGTCCGCCGATGCTGTCGCTGAGCGATGATGACATCGCGACGCCAGTTGCCACCGTCGATTCCCTGCCGGAGCCGCCACCCCCCAAATTGGAAAAGAAGACCGCAGGAAAGAAGGGCAAGAACAAGGTCGACGATGACTTTGATCCGGCCGACTTCCTCAGTGAAGGGGGACCGACTTCAAAGTGGACGCCGCCGTCGTCCGGGAAGGACAGCGATTTCGGGATGGGCGGCTTGTCGATGGACGATGAGCCCCCCGCTCGTCCGCGGGAGCCGGTGAAGTCGTCCAAGCCGACCCCGTCCAGCGGATCCACTGCGGCCGCAGCGGCTGCCGCGTGGGACTCGAAGATGGCGGCGAAGCAGATGCAGAAAGCCATCAAGGAAAGTCGCGCCGAAGTGGCGACGGCGAAGGCTGATGCAGAGAAGGGCGAACGCTTCGACTGGGGCGGATTTTTCCGCGAGTTCGGGATCAAAGGCGTCGCGGGTCTCGCCGGGATTGTCCTCGTGACCTACGTTGCCTACATGCTGTTTGACCGCATGATGGGGGGCGGGCCCAAGTTGCCGCCGTTGGGTTATGTCTCCGGGTCAGTCACCCTCGATGGTACGCCACTGGCCGGCGCGACCGTGTACTTCTCCCCGCAAGCAACATCCGGCGACACGAAAAAGGCCGATTTGCGCCCCCGCACTTCGGTGGGCGTCACCGACGACCGGGGCACCTACCGCATGACGTACCTTGATCAGACCGAAGGCGTCGCGGTCGGTCAGTGTCGCGTCTGGATCAGCAAGCTGAACGAGAAGGGCAAGCAGGTAGTGACCGGTGAGTTCAACGAGATGAACCTCACCATGCGCGAAGTGAAGTCAGGCAGCCAGAAATTCGACTTCCCGATGACCTCCAGCCGCAGGTAGCTCCAGCCGTTTGCGTTTTGCGGATCGCAGCACACCGCGCTGTCTTTGGTTCGCCAGCGGGCGAGCAGCCGGGGTCCGAAGACCCCGACCACTCGGCTCGCATGGCATGTTCTGGCTGGTCAGTTGTCCGCGGTTAGTTGCCAGTTGGAAATACAAGCTCTTCACAACTGACAACTAACCACGGACAACTGACATTGCTCACTCTCCCAGCAACCCCTTCGCCAGTCGCCGGAGCGCTTCCGTTTCGATCTGGCGGACGCGTTCCCGGGTGAGGCCGAGGGCTTCGCCGATTTCTTTGAGCGTCTTCGGTTCGGAAT
>DASRYX010000088.1:0-5047 GCA_035686985.1 Planctomycetaceae bacterium
TGTCGGTCAGGCCGAACGCATCCTGCAGCACAACCTGACGCTCGACGCGATGCACCAGCCGACCTATCACACCCTGGCGCAGGTGATGATCGATCAGGGCCGGTCGGGCGAAGCGTATCAAATGGTTCAAACCTGGAGTGCTACCCAGCCGTACGTGCCGGAAGCGCACATCGAGATGGCGTGGATCGAGCGCGAGACCGGCAACCCGCAAGCCGCGGAGATGGCCTTGCGGCAGGCGCTGCGGGCGGAGCCGGGCCACCCGGTCGCCCTCGCGCAGCTGGGGCAGATTTATCAGGAAGCGGGTCAGCCCCAACAGGCGGCGACGCTCTACCACCAATCGCTGGCGGCGAACTCGAACCAGCCGGCAGTTCAGGCGAAGCTCGCACAGCTGAGCACATCGCCACAGAATAACATGATGTCGGGACGCGGTCCGTTGCCTCCGCCGGTCTATGGTGGATCCACCGCACCGATGATGTCCTCCGGTCCGATGATGCCAATGCACAATGTGGCGATGCGACCGGCTCCCGCGCCGATGATGTCGTCACCGGCACGCCCGATTCCCGCACCGCCGGGAGCGATCCAGCCGATCCCGCAGGCGATGTCGCCGGCTCCCGCGCTGGCTCAACGCCACGGCTGGGCTCCGACACCGCGACCGGCTGCACCGGCACGAGTCGCCCCGCCGCGGCCTGCCCCGGTGATTCACAGTCAGCCCACCGCGGCGATCGCACCCGTGCCTGCTCCGGTCGTGTCCAGTTCCTGGCAGCCGGTGGGTTCCACGACGAGCGGACCTGCTCTCAGTGGCAATGCCGACCCCGCGCACACGGAACCGGCCATCGAGATGACCGCTGCACTGCCGACGGTGGAAGCGCACTGATCGCGATCAACGGGTCTGATGGAACAATGAACGTCGCCCGGTGTGGAAAAACGCCGGGCGATGTTGTTTTCACGACAGAGCGGCGATTTCATCCGCGATGGCATCGACCACGGCTTCCAGACCGCCGCGGGCGACCATCGAGATCTGATCCGGATAGACGCCGCTGCCATACATTTCATCGCGTGGCAGATACGCACACCGCCAGCCGTCGAGCAGCACAACGACCATGATCGTCCAGTCGGGAAACCGCCGGCGGAGCTCGGTCTGCAGCCACTGGTAGGGTTCACTTTCAACGAAGACCCACACCGCTTCGCCCATTCGCAGCAGCGCGACCTGAAACGGAAACGTGTCACCGGACGGACAGGCCTCCCAGCGCGTGATCGCCCGTGACAACCGTTCCATGATCGCGTGCTGGTCCCGCGCGGCTTCGGTGTCGCCTCGGTCAAGAGCCGCCTGTTTGCGGACTTCACAAACCCCACGTTCCGCTCGGAGCTGGTCAAGTTGCGGCTTGTCTGCGCGATACGGCAGGGGCACTGCAAAGCGCTTCAGACCGAACAGGCTCCACCGCGCTGCACGGGCTGGCTCTGCCGTCGTGTGACGCCATTCCCCCAGCGTGGCCCCCGAGACGACCGGACCGCGGTAGACGTAGTCCGTCGCGGAGGGTGATAGCCCGTACCAGGCTTCCAGCGCCGCGTGACCGAGTTGCGTTCCGTTCCGATCGGCGACTGCCACATCACCGACATAACCAACGCGGGGACCAACATCGCCACACGCCCCCAGCAGGAAGAGACACGGGGCTCCCGTCGCCGCTTCGACGGTCTCGCGCATCGCTCCGGGGTAGTCGGGACTGATCAGCGTGTTTGCCCAGGCCAGTGTCGTTGGATGACAGCCATAATTCACAATTGAAGCGATCGGCTGCTGCCGGTGGTCGTCAATGCGGGCAACGAGCACTGTCGAGTCGACCGGGCCGTCGAGATTCAATCCGCACACCCATTGTTGCGAAGTTTCATCCCGCGCATCGCGATGGGCCGCCAGTGCGCAATGACCGACGCCGTAGGTCAATGTCGCATCCTGCAGTGAGGCCCGCGCCTGGTCGATGAGCGTGCTGACCGTCTCTGCCAGATCGGTCAGATACGGTGCAATCATCTCGCCCCCCGGTCGATCGGCCCGGGACGGATCGAGCAATCCCGCGGCGTGCGTATGCGAGAATGTCAGCAGCAGGTGATCGGGATCGATCCCGGTCCGCTGGCAGATCTCGTGGCGGAACGCAGCGCTCTCTTTCGTGAACAGCAGGCAATGATCAATCGCGACAATAAGCACCGGTGATGTGGAGTCATCGTGCGGCCCGATCGCCAGCACCGTCGCAAGCAGAGGCCGATGCACGCCGGTCGCTTGCTCATGCGTCGCCGCGCCCCACATGCGGTGATAGAACCCGACCGGCGGCGTGATGTCCGCTCGCGTGACAGCAGCCCGGCAGACGCTCGTCGGTGTTTCAAGACGCGTTCGCATGCTGCTGTCCCTCGCCGCTGATCACAAAGAAAGAAGCCCAGGGAATGCCTTCCCTGGGCTGTTCTCATCTGATTTTTGTATACGAATCAGCTCAGGATCCCCAGTACCGGGTCGGCGTTGACCATTTCCCGCGGCTGGTTGAGATGGTTGTAGACCATCTTCCGCGGGTTCATGCCGACGCTGTGATAGATCGTTGCGAGCAGGTCGCACGGATGAACCGGGTTCTCGACCGGGGCCGAGCCCGTCTGATCGGACTTGCCATAGACCAGCCCCCGCTTCACGCCGGCACCGGCGATGAGGCCCGTGTAACAGTACGGCCAGTGATCGCGGCCGTCGTCGCTGTTACCGTTGCCGGAGGTGCTGACGCCGCGCTTCGGGCTGCGGCCGAACTCACCGACCGCGAGGACCAGCGTGTCCTTGAGCAGCCCGCGGTCATCAAGATCGGCGATCAGCGCGGACAACCCGGCGTCGAGCATCGGTGCTGACTGGTTCTTCATGCGGGCCGACAATCCGGTATGCACGTCCCACGAATGATTGTCGCTATTCGCGACCTTCGGCCAGTTCACCTGCACGACACGGGTGCCGGCTTCAATCAACCGGCGAGCCAGCAGGCAGCTTTGACCGAACGTGTTGTTGCCGTACTGATCGCGGAGTTCCTTCGACTCGGCGTTCAGATTGAAGGCTTCGCGGGCCTTGCCGGACAGCACCAGCGAGAGCGCCTTGCCGTAGTATTCATCGAGCGCGTACTTGCTGACGGCGCGTTCGAGATCATCAAGGCTGGCATTCACGGTTTCCCGCAGTTCCGCGCGGCGGGCGAGCCGTTCCTGTGGCACATCAGCCCGCAGTTGCAGATCGTCGACACGGATGCGGTCCATCTTCGCCATGTCCATGTCATCGCCGGTAGGATACAGCGTGTACGGATCAAAGGCCTTCCCCATGAAACCGGCCGCGCCCCCTTTACCGATGACGCCGCTCTCCTGCAGCGGACGGGGCATCATCACGAAGGGCAGCATCGGCACTTCGGGCGGCTTCGCCTTGACGATGTGGCAGCCGTAGTTCGGGAAGTCCTTCGGGCTCGGCGGTTCCAGTTGACCCGACGGGCTGACCTTGTCCGCGGTGTAGCCGGTCATCATCTGATAGATGGCGGCGGTGTGGTTGAACAAGCCGTTCGGCGTATAGCTGACCGCGCGGAGCAACGTCGTGCGGTCGATCACCTTCGCCAGCTTCGGCATCAGTTCGGTGAACTGCACACCCGGCAGGACGGTGTCGATCGGCTTGAAGACGCTCTTCACGTTATCGGGCACGTCGACTTTGGGATCCCAGAGATCGAGATGACTGGGGCCGCCCTGCAGGTAGACAAGGATGACATGCTTCGCTTTGCCGAAGCCGGGACCGCCGTAGCGGGCGTCTTCCGCGGCGCGAGCTTCACTGCGGAGCAGCGCCGGCAGGGACAACCCCATCAGCGATGCGCCGCCGATGCGCAGCAGATCGCGGCGACCGAGGCCATCACACAAATCTCGTCCACTTTGACCGGGGATGACGAGCATGAAACGGCTCCGACAGAAGAGGTTCAAACGGGACGAATTGATATCGTCCCGCAGATTGCATCAGTATCGCATCATATCGGCGAAAACTTGCGCCTGTCAATTGTGAGAAATCCGCCACGGACTGCAAAAGCCGAATATCAAAGGCTCTGCGAAAGCCTTACGGATCATTCGTTTTCGGGCGATTGGGAGTGGTTTTATAAAGGTCGGTCCCTTTGGCGGATTCCGGGACGTCGAAATTGTGTTCTGCGAGAAAGCCGTCGACAGCGACCGTGTATCCGATGAAGAGCGGTGGCTTCGCCGTCGATGCTGCGGTTTCGTCACTAGAATTGGCCGGTTTCTCTTCGTAGGCCGAGATCCGGACTGTATGCGGCCCCGCAACGACGCCGCGACCGTTCTCTCGACGCGTGTCGAATTCGCCATTGATAATCTCGGCGGTTCCCGGTGGTCCTTTGTTGCCACGGGCACTGTCGGGAATGAATTCGATTGTGCCGTACGGAATGGGTTTGCCAGCGAACGTCGCCTTACCGGCGACATGTTGAAGCTTCAATTCCGACCCGCACCCGGCGGTGGCGAATATGACGGCACTGAGGAGAAGACTGGCCCCAAACCGCATGGCAAACATCCTGACCGACGATCGCTTCCGTGATCCTGCCGGCGAACTTACGAAGGGTGAAACAGACGACCCCGGCGATGAGAGATCACCGGGATCGAAGTCAGAGCTAATTTTCACACCGCGACTACTGTCCCAGTTGCTGCGATTCGCCGTCACCGCGGCTTGCGGCAGCCTGATAGGTTGCGAAATCGACATTCTCGCTGATGAAGCGCACGGTGCCATCCCCCATCAGAAAATGGGCACCGCCCACATGCTGACTGCAAAACCGCACATCGTTGAAAAGTCGCGAAGCGTTATTCGAGGTCCAGCCCGAGTAACGCGAAATCGGAAAAGTAACGTTCTTGCTGGCGTAGCTGGCTGTGCCGCCGCCGACATTGCTGTTGGCACCTTGGGTCCAATCCCGATAATTCCTGTTCCAGCCTGTGGCATGCTCCCCGGAGATTTCACCCATCAGCAGCGTGTTCGAGAGCCCGTCAGTGCAGTCGCGGAAGTTCAGACAAATCT
>DASRYX010000089.1:0-2878 GCA_035686985.1 Planctomycetaceae bacterium
CTGTCGCGGGTCTGTTATTCTTTTGGGCTTCCCGGCGGTGGTGCCGGAGTTTTCAGGAGTGGCAGGGTCATGGCCAAGAATCAGCGCAAAGTCAATAAAGCCAATCACGGACGCCGTCCGGCGAGCTCGAAGGCTCGCAAGGCCAAGCGGAAGAAACTCTGCTTCTAACCCGTCCGATCGATCGCTTGCGGTTTCGCGCCCCGTGGTTTTTCCCCGGGGCGTTTCCGTTTCTGCTCCGGCTCAATCCTGCGTCGTAAAGACCGGCAGCATCAGGTTTTCCGCGGGGGCGAAATCGTCCCGCAGAATCTGACCCTCCGCGAGCGTCAGCAGCGCTTGCATCTGTCCCCCCTGCTTCGCCTGCGTCTCGCCAGCGGATGTCTCCAGCCAGGCAAACGGCTTCCCCTGCCACAGACCGGTCTTCGCCAGGTCCTGCATCGACAGTGGTTGCCGTGAACAGACCGCGACGAACGTATCCCGATCGGCCGTCGGCTGTTCCTGAGCCGTGCTGAACACATACACGCACGGAAAGACCGCCGCCAGAGTCGCGACATACCGGCCTATGAATCGCCCGCCCCGTGCCTTGCGGCTGCGCTCCGCACCGGCATTGATCAACCGCGTCCATTCGGGATCGTTCGCCCGGAGTTTCAGCAATTGCTGTTGTCGCTCTGGGGAGACCGCCCCGCGGAATCCCAGCACCCAGCGGTCGGCGTCGATTCGCAAGGCCTCGATCCCCGTGAACGGCTCCGGACACGGTATCCAGTCGCTCGAAAGACTGGCGGGCTTCAACTCGCCCGGCAGCGGCATCGGCAGTGTCTGTTTGCCGCGGGTCTTGCTGGCCAGCTCGCGGACCGTTGCGGTCCAGATGAGATCGTCCCGTGCGGCGTTCACCAGCCGGCGTTCGTCCGTCGGTGTAATGACCGCGGTCGAGGCCAAGGTGTAACGGGCGAGGCTGCCCGGCTTGATCTGCAGCGGGGCAAGATCATTCCGCAAGACCGGCAGCGCATCGCTCGGCTTAGACTGCAGCAATTTCGCCGGGACTTCGCCATCGTAGTCCGACGTTGCACTGCCGATGCTTTCCCCCGGAACTTCCATACGCGGATAGATGTCGATAATGTTCGCCTGAAGGACACCGGTCGGCGTGAGCAGCGCTTCCAGTTTGCGGGTGAATTCCACCGTCGCGAGATGCCACGGGATGCTGAAATCATTGAAGGCATCGCCGTAGATGAAGTCGTACAACTCGGCGGGCTGCCCTTCTGCAACGCGGCGGCGATTCGCCCGCAGCAGATCATCGACGGTGTTGCGGGCATCGCCGATCGTCGAATGAATTCGTTCTTCATCAGCCGGCGTGAAACCGAACTCGGCCTTCACCGCCCGTAAGACCGCGGGATCGAGTTCGGCGACTTCGATGCGGCCGGCATTCGGAAACTCTTCCAGAAACCAGCGTGGGAAGATGTAGCCGCCGCCGCCGAGGAACAACGCACTGACATTCGCGGAGCGCTTCCGCAGCGATTCTAGTGCGACACGCCAGGGGGCGTGACGACTCAGGCCGGCCAGGCGATCCCGCAATTCGCCGGTCACAGGACCGTACGCGGTGAGGACTTCGAGATGCCGATCGTAACGTACCGTCTGGTAGAGATCCGCGGGGATGGTGATCCCTTCGGGTAAGACGGCCAGTGAAGCGGTGGCGAACCCACCCCAGCGCGGCTTGTTGGTTTCGGTGTAGAGATAATCCAGGGCTTTCCAGTACGACGCATCGGGGGAGCGGTCGCGCAATTCGTCGAGAACTTCGCGGGAAGAATCACGCACCTTGAGCCGGCGCGTGGTCGGTTCCCACTCCGCTCCAGCGGGCAGGTTTTCGACCAGCCCTTCCCATCCCGGAAACTCCGGTAATGTGGCAGACGCTTCCGCGACCGGTTTCGGGGCGGCCTGTTTTGTGACCGCTGCGTAAACCTGCTCGTATTCATAATGAAGATGCGTCGGTTCATCCGGGTTGTAATACGCGTGAATGAGCTTATCGAGCCGCAGCGCTTTGACCGGTGTGCCTTCGACGTTGTCATCGCTGACATGGATGTACGAGTAACTGCTTTCGTCGTAGTACATGCCGGGCTGATCGTCGCGAAGTTCGACGATCAGCCCGAGTTCGTGCAGCTTCTGCCCCACTTCGCCGCCGAAGACTCTCCACGAGTTCACCGACTCGGTGGCGATCTCGGAGGTGCGTCCCAGTTGCCAGACCGTCGCCGTGCGCTGCGCCCAGGCCTCACCCGTGGGCCGGGTGACGGTTGCCATGACGAGCAGGATCGCGAGCATCTGCAGCCAACCGCAGACGACGGCGGTCTTGAAGACCCACCGCGGGCCTGCGACGGCGATCGCCATGAGCGCAAGCACAGTCGAAGTCAGCCCCACGATTGAGCGCGTGCCCCAGATGTCGATCAGATAAAAGCCCGTGATAAACGTCCCCACGATCGAGCCAAAAGCACCCCATGCATAGACGTTGCCCACCGTCTGCCCCATGCGGGAGCTGCGCGCGAGCGCCATGCTGGCGACCAGCGGGGAGGTTGTGCCGATCAACAGAGCGGGCAGCAGAAACGACATCGTGACCAGGCACAGCACCCACATCGGCCAGGACATCGCATCCGGTTTCGGCAGATCGGTAATGACCTGATCGATCCACAAAATGCTGGCACACGACAGGCTCGATGCGAGGAACATCCACGACAACGTCTTCGCGCGGTCGAAACGGTCGGCCAGATAGCCGCCAAGGTAGTTGCCGATGGTGATGCCCGCGAGCACCACACCAATCACCGAGGTCCACGTGTAGAGCGAACTGCCCACGTGCTTCGCGATCAATCGCGAAGCACGTGGGCAGTTCGCTCTACAC
>DASRYX010000090.1:0-4789 GCA_035686985.1 Planctomycetaceae bacterium
GAGAAGGATGTTGCCCATGTCCCGCGCGTTGCAGGCCGCTGTCGCCGCGCTCGTCTGGGGGGGACTGGCACTCGTCGGCACGAACGTTTGGGCCCAGGGCACCAACACTGGCCACGGTCGGTATGTGCCTCTCGATCAATACGTGCCCCCCGGTGTTGCCGGGCAGATGGCACTGCAGGCCGGGAAAGCCCCGCCGCATCACTTTCAACCCGTGCGGGTGAAACTGCCGTCCACGGGCACCGTCACCTTCTTTGATGGTTCGCCCCAGCGTCCCGTCGACCTCGCCGCCCCGGCTCAGGCGGGTTTGCTGGTCGGACGGATGTACCGCCTGCGGGTGACCGATCTCCCTGAGTTTCCCGGCGGTGAGTTCTACCCGTCGATCGAACTTGTCGACCGTCTGCACCCGCCCCCGGGACAAGCCGAGCGCTTTCCGGTGGAAATCGAACTCTTTCCCGAAGAATTTGCCGGGGCAGACAACGGCCGGATGATCACGAAGGTGGTCTATCTCGAACAGCCGGATCTGGTTCAGCAACAACATCTCCACGGTGAGAAGCGCGTGGTCGATCTGGCCCCGGTGCAGAACGCGCTTGCCGAGGCGGACGTGCTCGGTCGACCGATCGCGATTGTCCGCATGGGCGGCCGCACCCCGGATCGGCACCTGCCCGACCTGCAATTCTGGGGTCCGAGTTCACCAATCCAGATCACTGTTGCAGCCAATCCGCAGACCCGGTTCCAACCGCATCGCAATCCGATTCAGCCCGTCAACTTCACCAGTCCGCAACGCTAGGCCTGTATGGTGTGCCACTGGTTCTGCCAGTGTTCCCGCATCATCGATCAAGACAAGACACTGGCAGAGCCAGTGGCACACACAAAGAACAGTTTGCATGTCCGCGGAGATCGTCCCCATGCTACGCCGACACCTTTCGACTGCGATGCCCTCGTCGGTGTCTGCCTGGCTGGCCCGTGGTGCGGCTGTGCTGGCCTTGAGCTGCGGAGCCTGTGCCACGACGTCCGTCACTCAACAGACGCTGCCGAATCGGGAACTCGCCAACGCCGGCGTGACGCGCGTGCAGCGCGCCCCGGCGATGCGGGATCGCGCGATTCAACAAGTCGCTTATCAGGACGCGCTGGGACCGAACTGCCCGCCGGAAGCGATCACGAGTTGCCCGCCTGATCCGCGGATGCCATTGGGCGGACCGATGCCGTACGGTGTCGGGATGCCGATCTGCGATGCGGCGTGCCAACCGTCGCCGCATCATTATCCTGACGAATATCTTTGCGACGGTGGCGATCGCGAATGGCCGGTTCACTACTACGAAGATGAACGCCACGGCCTCGACACCGAAGACACCGTCGCGGAATTCACCGATCACAAAGGCAAGGAACGCACCAGCAAGTCGAACAAGGTGTGCGTCTACTCGCCGCGGTTCGCCTCCGTGCGGACGGTCAGCCTGCCGCATGAAGAGGGGACGATCGTCGAAGTTGCCAAAGCCGAGAACACCACGGGTGGCAACGAAGTCCGCACACGCATGGCGGCGACGCTCCGCAACAAGAACGTCGCCGTAGGCGGAGTCGCGATGCGGTCGCGGGCCAGCGGTCTCGAAGGCGAAGTCGTGCAGGACACGAAGTCGCAGCGTCAACGCCCACACATGCATGACAAAGTGCTGAACCTGTTCCAGGACCTCGTCTTCATTCAGTCGGGCACACTCGAACAAGGCGATCTCGCCCGCTTGGGTCTCGGCATTCAAGCCGCACAACACTGGACCCGCGAGCAATATCCCGTCATTCAAGGGAAGACGGAAAAGGTCAACATCGGCCTGTCCGAGATTCGCGCCACCGCGCTGACGGTGATCGATGACCTGAAGAGCGACAAGCCCGGACAGCTGCGCGTGGTGAAGGTCGCGGACAAAGACACCGCAGAGGTCGACGACATCGTCACCTTCACGATCCGCTACGACAATCTTGGCCTGCGGGAAGTCACGTCGGTCCGCATTGTCGACAACCTCACGCCGCGGCTCGAATATGTCGATGATAGTGCGACATCGGACCGCGCCGGCAAGCTCGTCGTGCAGGACAACGGCGAAGGCAGCCTGGTGCTGATCTGGGAATTCGATGACGCCCTGCCCGAACACACCGGCGGCACCGTCACCTTCCAGGCCCGCGTCCGCTAGGAACACGACCGAGATCATCCGTGGGGGGAATCCACGAGAGAGCCGTCCGTGATCGCAAGGTCACGGACGGCTTTTTGCTTGCGGGTGGTGGGTGGTGGGCAGTGAATTCCAGGTGCAGTCCTCAACCGAAAGCGTGGGTGGCCGGGGCTAGACGACCAACGGGAGGAAGCCCCGGAACGGACGGCCTTAATGTCTCCGGGGCTTCGGGAGTACCCTCCAGCCCCGGCCACCCCGCCGCACGGTCTCGGTCCGCTTTTTGCTTTCCTGCGCGGGAGGTGGCGAGGGCGCACCGCAGGAAGCCCCCGAATCACAGCGTGTTCAATCGGGGGCTTCCGCTGGCGCGGTGCGCCCCCGCCACCCAACGCTGCGCCCCACTGACCACTACTCCGCGTCCAGCTTATTCCCCGAGACAAACCGGTACCCCGTTCCGCGAACCGAAAGAATGTACTGCGGGCGTGACGGATCGGGCTCGATCACCTTTCGCAACCGCAGCACGAAGTTGTCGATCGTGCGTGTGGTCACATCCGCCGACGGGTCCCACACGCGTTCCAGAATTTCGTGACGCGACAGCACCTGGCCCTCGTGCTCAATGAAGTACCGCAGGAGCTGCATCTCCAGCGTGGTGAGGTTGTACGTCTTGTCATCCCGGACCACTTCAAACGTTTGAAAGTTCACGGTGCAGTGATCGAAGTGATATTCCGTCGGCGCCTTGGCCTCGTCTGCTTCACCGCGGGAGAATTTCTGAATCGTGCGATAGCGTTCCATCATGTTGCGGACGCGGTTGAGCAGTTCCGGTAACGCAAACGGTTTGGTCATGTACTGATCGGTCCCGCAGTCGAACGCATGCATCTTGTCTTCGCTGAGCGTACGGGCGCTCAGCACGACGATCGGGACCGCTTTGTCCGTCTCGCGAATTTCCCGGCAGACTTCGTAGCCGCTCATCCCGGGGAGCATCAGATCGAGAATCACAAGGTCGACTTGCGGGTTCGCCTCGCGGAACAGTTTCAGCGCGGTCGGTCCATCGGTCGCGAGATCGACCGCGTAGCCTTCCTGCTCGAAGTTGAATTTCAACCCGAGCGCCATCGGTTCCTCGTCTTCCACCAGCAGAATGCGCATCAGCCGGCCCTTCCCGGCAGATCGACCTCGAAGATGCTGCCCGGTTGCCCCGGACGATCATGCACGGCGATCCGCCCCTTCGATTGTCGTACCAAAGTGTGGACGATGTACAACCCCAAACCGGTCCCTTTTTGCCGGCGGGTGAGCTCGCTGCCGCCGCGGAAAAACATGCCGAAAATCCGCTTCCGCAGCTCCGGCGGCACACCCAGCCCGTTATCAGCAACGGTCGTGATCACCCGGCCGCGATCGGTCACCCGCACCTTGATTTCGACCTTCGGCGTCTCATCGCCATATTTGATGGCATTGTCGATGAGATTGCGGAAGATGGTTTCCATCACAATCGGCCGCGCGTGGATGATCGCCGGCTGCATCTCGTAGTGGATCGTCTGCGGCTCTTCTCGCTTGTGGTGAGCACACGCGCCTTCGGCACATCTTCGCAGCAGCGAATCGAGCGGAATGTCTTCGGATTCCGCTTTATCCCCGATCGCGTCCAGCCGTCCGACTTCCAGCAGCTGGGTGATCAGATGGTCGAGCCGCTCAAGCTCGGTCCCCATTGTTTCATAGAACCGGCCGCGCTGTTCCTCGGTGACCGGCCGCAATTGCAAGGTTTCGAGATACAGTTTCAGGGACGCGATCGGCGATTTGAGTTCGTGGGTCACGCTGTCGACGAAGTTCGCCTGCCGCTGATTCAGCCGCACTTCCTTGATCATCAGCACCATGTAAAACGACAGCCCGGCCAGAATCACCGCGAAGACCACGGTGCCGGTAATCAGCGCACCATACCCGGTGGTTTGCGCCAGCAGCACAATCCAGCAGACCATCAGCGTGGCGTTGAGGACCATCAACACCACGCTGAGCGTGATCGGAAGATGCAAGGTGGACCGGGATCGCCAGAACGTTGCCAAAGAGATTCTCTCCGCGGGGATGAAGTCCGTTCATTCTACCGTCGACAGCCGAAGCACACATGTCTCAAGCCCGCGTGTGAGGGGCCGGACCGCTTCAGAGATCATTGAGCAACCCCTCAATTTCCGCGCGATCCAGCCAGCGTCTTGTCGTCCGGGCTTCACCGGCATGCGGATGAAACTCGCGGTAGAGTTCATGCCCGGCGAGATACGCTACCGCATGCGGCATCGACTCGGTCGGGTCGCGCGGAAGCAGCTGCGTGACAGGCACACCGATGGGGATGCCATCGCGGGTCACCAGCCACGCCGTCCGGTCGGCGTCAACATCCGCTACTTCAGCCTCAACGCGGTGAACGCTCCACGTCTCCCCGGCTTTATCATTGTGAATGACTTTCAGGGTCAACGTGACTGGCTTATGGATTAGGGCCCAATCGTCTTCCGGCTTCATCGCATGGCTCCGAGTAGGACGGCAGTCTGACTCAGGATAACGCAGCCACCGCGAAGTCAGATCATCCACCATTGCCGCCGCGCAGACGCATCGGTAGGCTTGGATTGATAAGCGCGGAGAGGCGGTGTTTTTCGGGAGACAATTGTGCTGCG
>DASRYX010000091.1:0-2048 GCA_035686985.1 Planctomycetaceae bacterium
GCCGTCTCCGGACCGGCGAAGCACCGCCATGGCGCTGCTTCGCCGGCTGAACCAGGAGATCCACTGCGAAAGGTCACCCCGGAAACGCACGACCGACGGGCTCACTTCAACCGCCCACTCGGCCGTTGTGCCGGATCACCCGACGCAGGACATCGCACAGAACTCTAGAACTCGCCGGTCGTCTCACCGCCGGCCATCGAGCCGATCGATCCCCACACACCGTAGGTGCTCCGGCCGCCGCGGGTCCTCTGCTCGAGCGCCGCGCTGTTGCCAGCGTCGATGTTCTCACTGACGAACCGGACCGAACCATCGCAAAGCAGCATATGCACGCCGCCCGTATGCTTGCTCGTTGCCGAGTAAACGCCGCGCGACTGGATCTGCCAGAACGAGGCATCCGCAACGCACGAGGGCGAATTCGGAGGCAGAACGGTGTTGAAGTGCGTGTGGGCCGGGTAACCCGAATACCACCGCTCACCGCGCCAGCCGCCGGTCGTAATGCCGGTGTTGTAACGCCCCTTTTCGTTCACGTTGGCCGTCGCTTTGCACTGGATCGGGCTGTCCAGCATCGTCGTCGGCTGGCCGTAGGCCACGCCCAGTCCCACCACTTCACCGGCGTCAGTGCCGGTCGCCATTTCAGCCATCAGGGCCGTATTGCTGGTTCCGTCGGTGATGTCCGCGATCCGCGTGCTGCTCTGGTGCGAGAAAATGCCGCGCGGCACGCCTGTCTGCCACGTGGGCGGATTCGTCCCGTTGGGAGCGTCGAATGTGTTGTCGCCCATCGAGAACGCGTAGTTGGTGCCTCCGATTCCAGCGACAGGACGCAGGGCCGACGACGGACACTTGAACGCGACCGGGTGAATTCGGTACGGCGGATAGCGGTCATTGCGCCCGCAGCACGTCGGCGAAGGTCCGAACGGGGGATACACCTCGCCAGGAGCCGTCGGGAAGCTGGTCGTGAGGAAGTTGCCCCCCGCGGCGATCTGGTTGAACAGGGCCGACTGTTCAATGTACGGCAGCAGCAGGACGTTGCAGCCCGCTTCGTTGCGGTTGCTCATGTCGTCCGAGCCCGTTGTCCCGCCCTTGCCATAGGGGAACAACTGGTGCACATCGTGATAGTTGTGGAGCGCCAACCCCATTTGCTTGAGGTTGTTCTTGCATTGAGTGCGGCGGGCGGCCTCGCGGGCCTGCTGAACCGCAGGGAGCAACAAAGCAATCAGGATGGCGATGATCGCGATCACCACCAACAGCTCAATCAGAGTAAACCCGGCCCTTCGACGTGAACGCATCGCAGACATGGGCAGCTCCTCAGAAAAAGAAGAACAACTTCGATAGAACACCCTTCAAAGACAGTCAGACAGCCAGACATTCCGAAAGAAAGCGTCACCTTTCTTCTAACCGCGTCATTTCGCAGTGTCAATTCGTAGTTTGAGCGTCCCACGCTGATTCCCTCCCCTGCTCTTGCCCCGGTCGCCGCGCCAAACGAGACACCGCATTATTCGGCAGCCGCGGCATTCACCCCTGCAGGCGATCAGAATGGGCCGCCCCACACCCAGAGTTCTGCCCCACGGGTAAGCCGCAGGCGTTCAGATAAACAAGCCGCTTCACGTCTAGTCAGGCTGCAAATCTGTGGTCTTCTAGCGTTGAGTTTCCGTCTCGGAGCCCCGGCGCCTGCCGCGGAAATCGGACGGACGGGCCCGGCGACACGCGCCGGCCGTCCGACGGAAAACGGATCACGTTCCACAACAAGGAGTGACGTCAATGGGAAGAAAACTGATCGTCCTGTCATCGGTGGTCGCACTCGTGCTGGCAACCGCCTGTAATGCGGAAGCCGGCCGGCGCCGTTGTCGCCGCGGTTGCGGCCACGGTCACGGCGGTTACGGCGCTTGCTGTCCCGTCTCCTCGTGCGCCGCCCCCTGCGGACACAACCACGGATACGGCGGCTGCGGCTCCAATTGCGGACCAAGCTGCGGTGCCCCCTGCAACGCCTGCGGATCAGGCTGCGATTCCTGCAGCGCCTGCGCATCGGGCGGCATGGGCTCCACTTATTC
>DASRYX010000092.1:0-2521 GCA_035686985.1 Planctomycetaceae bacterium
GCGGTGTTCCGACGGGATTCGAGCTTCCAGAAAATGAAGTCCACTTCATCTTCCGGGCTGCCCACACTTGCAGCCAATTTGCCTAGTTTCTGACGCTCGGCTCATGTCGACGAGACTCACGGACCATTGGACAGGCTTGCATTTCCCGAGGGACCGCGGAATTCTGCTTGAGTCGATCCACCCTCCGACCTCAGCAGGATTCGATGCTCCGACTAATCGGACTCATTGTTCTCGCGACCCTCGCGTCGACCCCGACTGAAGCGGCCCCGCCGCTGCGAGTCATGTCGTTCAACATCCGCTATGGGTCGGCCAAAGATGGCGAGAACAGCTGGAACCTCCGCCACGACTTCGTCGCCGACACCATTCAGTCCTTTGATCCCGATCTCTTCGGAACGCAGGAAACGCTCGGGTTTCAGCGGGATTTTCTGGCCGCGAAGTTCCCGGGCTATACGGCCATCGGCGTCGGTCGGGACGACGGCGGTGAGAAAGGGGAGATGATGGCCATCTTCATCCGGAAGGAGCGGTTCGAAATCCGCGAATCCGGACACTTCTGGCTGAGCGAGACGCCCGATGTGGCTGGCAGCAAGAGCTGGGATTCTTCTCTGCCGCGGATGGTGACCTGGGTCGAGCTGAAGGACAAAAAGGCCCCCGACTCGCCGGTCTTGCGCTGGATGAACACCCACTTCGATCACATCGGCGTCGAAGCGCGAAAGCAGGCGGCCCGCCTGATCCGGGAACGCGTTCAGGCTGCCGGGGACAAGGCCGTGCTTGTGACGGGTGACTTCAACAGCATCGAAGGGAGTGACGCCTATCGAAACCTGTTTGGAGCGTTCGAAGGCCGCGAGAGTCCGCTCATCGACACATTTCGTGCGCTGCCGAAGGACAAGCAGCGGTTCGACGACGTGGCGACCTTCAGCAATTTCAAAGGCGGCGGAGCCCGGAAAGGCGGCCGTATCGACTGGATCGGCGTGACGGGCCAGCTCAGAGTGCTCTCCAGCGAAATCGATTACACGGAGCGAAACGGCCGAACGCCCTCAGATCACTTTCCCGTCACGGCCGTGATCGAATGGAAGCCTTGATCTGACTTTCTGAGTACGAGTTTGAAACACGAAGACCACAAAGGACACAAAGAGCTGTGAGATTCCGGCTCTTCGTGATCTTCGTGTTGAATTCTCTCCCCCTACATCCGCAGCGGCCGCGCATCGAAGAATTCGACGTTCGGGTTCATCTTTTTGCAGTACTGGAACATCCCCTCGGTGTCGAACAGCACCACCGTCAGACCGTCTTCATCAATCAGTTGCTTACCCGTGCTTGGGACTTTGAGATTCTCAAGATCCGCAGTCGAGCCCTTCACCCACCGCGCCATGCGGTACGGCATCCGGTGAACCGTAGTCACGGCCCTGTATTCGGACTCCAGCCGGAACTGCACGACGTCGAACTGCAGTGCGCCGACGGCGGCAAGGATCGGTTCCTGCGACGGGGCGAGCGGGTCGCGAAGCAGCTGAATCGCCCCTTCTTCGACGAGCTGGAGCAATCCTTTGTCGAACTGTTTGCGGCGCTGGGTATCCGTGCAGCGCAGGGTCGCGAAGCATTCGGGCGGGAACTGCCACTGGCCGCTGAACTGCAGCGGCTCGCCGATGCAGAGCGTGTCACCCAGCCGAAACTGACCGGGGATCGTCAGGCCGAGAACGTCGCCGGGATAGGCGACGTCCATCGTTTCGCGTTCCTGGGCGAAGAGGCGCTGCGAACGGCTGACGCGCATTTTCGTGCCGGTGCGGGCGATGCTGACTTCCATGTCGCGCGTAAACGTGCCGCAGCAGACCCGGAGGAAGGCGACGCAGTCGTGATGCCGCGGATCGAGGTTGGCCTGGATCTTGAAAATCACACCGGCAAAATCCTGCCGCTCGGCCGGAATCATCCCCTTGTCGCTGGGCCGCGGCGCCGGCGGCGGGGCATATTCCTGGAGAGCTTCCAGCAGCAGCTCGATGCCGAAGTTCGTGAGCGCGCTCCCGAAGAAGACGGGCGTGATCTGCCCCTGAAGAAACTTCTCGCGACTGAACGGCTCGCCCGCATGCTCGAGCAGCTCGACTTCATCGCGGAGCCTGGCTGTCACCGCGGGGTCGAGCAACGATTCGGGAACGCTGTCGAGCTGACACGTCTCCGTCGGCACCCGGACCGCCCCCTGCGGCACCGGCGAGAATACTTTCAACTCCTTCGCAACAAGGTCATAGACGCCGCGGAAGTCCCTTCCCGTGCCGATCGGCCAGTTGAGCGGCACCGCGTGAATGCCGAGCACCTGCTCGATCTCGCCAAGGTTATTCAGCGGATCGCAGCCCGGGCGGTCAAGCTTGTTCACAAACGTGATGATCGGAATCTTGCGCTGCGCGCAAATCGCGAACAGCTTCTTCGTCTGCGCCTCAATGCCTTTCACCGAGTCGATAACCATCACCGCGCAGTCGACGGCCGTCAGCGTCCGGTACGTGTCCTCGCTGAAATCCTCGTGCCCGGGCGTATCGAGGAG
>DASRYX010000093.1:0-3680 GCA_035686985.1 Planctomycetaceae bacterium
GTTATTACGAGCTGTTTCGGAGAGACCGCGGGGCGGTGTACTGCGGTGGTTACGCCGTCTTCTTTCAGAAGGTGCTGTTGCTCTTCGGCATTGATGCGCTGGTCATCGACTTCGGTGATGAACGCTCGGGACTGACGCACATGAGCGTGGTGCTGCCGAAGCGGACATCGGACGGAACTTGGGCGTTCTATCTTTACGATCCGACGTTTAACGTGCGGTGCACGGACTCGATGCTGGGATTACCGCTCAATTTCTTCACGCTGCTGGATCGCCAGCGGTTCGGCATGTTCGACACCGTTCAACTGGTACAGGGGTCCAGCGCGGAACGAGACTGGGCCGGCACCGCGCTGCATCTGGCGAGTCCGCAGTATCAACTGCACGCGATCAAGGGCAACCGGTATCTCTATCGGCGTCCCGATTTCACGCTCGCCGCCTACATGCGCGACAATGCGGCGGTCTTCGGCGCTGCCGGCTTCCGCGCCGACGAACAGGGATTGTTTCAACTCGCGTGGAAACAGTTCTTCACCGTCCGCACCGGCAACAATCCGACCAGCCGCAATGCGTTCGTGAATGAGCTCAAGACGCGGCTGATCGGCCTGAAATTCCCCGGCGTCGAGTAAACGCACCGGATCATCACACCGCTGCGGTTTCGTCGTTCGTCTGGGTGAACAGGCACAGCCAGATCCCCAGTTCGTACAAGAGCAGCATGGGGAACATCATCAGCGACATGCTGAGCGGATCGGGTGTCGGCGTGAGGATCATCGAGAGGAACGCGATTACGAGAATCGCCATCCGCCGCTTCTCACGGAAATCGGAGACCTGGAAGATCGAGATCTTCTGCAGGAAGAGCATCACCAGCGGAAGTTGAAAGCTGACACCGAAGAGCAGAGGCATCAGCACGGCGAAGTTAATCCACTCGGAGATGCGAATCTGCGCGGTGATCTTCAACCGCTCATTGAAGCTGAGCAGGAAGTCGAGCATGACCGGGAAGACCCACCAGAAGCAGAAGAACGCTCCGCCGAGAAACAGAATCACGCTCATCGGTAGATAGATGTAAACGTACTTGCGTTCGTGCGGATAAAGTCCTGCCGCCACGAACAGCCACAACTGGTAAAGCACCCACGGGCTGCTGAAAATCAGCCCGGAAATGAACGAGACCTTCAAGTACGTCATGAAGGCTTCTTGAACGTTGAGCGTGATCGGATCGTCGATCGTCTGGACCTTTTTCCGCAACGTGCCGATCTCGTCCGACAGCGCGTTTAACGTGAGGTGCTTTTCCTTCACGGCGTCCGCAGGGATGGGATAGCGCTCGGGATCGATCTCGTGAAGCTGAGTCAGCAACTCAAAGGCGTTCACGCTGAGCGTGACCATCCGCTGCAGCGCGTCCTCTTTGCTGGTGTCCGCGGCTGCCGTGAGCGCGGCCTGCTCTTCCGGCGTGAGAGTCGGGCCCCAGATCTGATCCCGGAACCACGTGCTGACCGTGCCGTAGAAATCGAAGCCCTTGACGTTGTCCTGCACCTTGATGTCGCGCTTCACCCGGACGGAATGCCGGTCGAGGGCCTTGTCGATCGGGTAACGGATCACGTGGACGATGGCTTCGCCGTAATACAGCGTGAACATGACGACGAGGCACAGGCCAATGAGCGCGCGAATCAGATGCGTCCGCAGCACCTCGAGGTGCTCGCCGAACGACATGACCGAATCGTCGAACAGGTCTTTCTTCGTGGTGGTTTTCGCTGGTGGCATGATTGCCCGTTTCCCTAAAGGCACGACATCGAGACGCGCGTTTCGCACGTCCGACGGGAACATCTTCCTCGGAAAGAAGAGCGATTCCCCATCAGACGGAGCGAACTCGACGCCTCACGGAGTCGCAACAGCCGCCGCCGACGGTCGTCGGTGCCGCTGTTGTATCCACTCGAAGAGCCGACAGCCGGGCTGCCGGGCGAAGAGCGGTCGCTCGATTGTATGGCCGCGCGGCGGGAATGGTCAACCGGGAGTCTTTGGGACCTGCTATGCGTTGTTGAAGCTTCTGCTCTCTGTCAGTTTACCGATCCTGCCGATTTTTCCCGTTGGCAGCGGCGACATGTGATGAGGCTTTCCGCGATCAGGCCGATCAGCACGCACCAGAGCAGCCCGCTGGCCAGTTCCTGCCGCGGGGCCTCGGCGGCGGATTGGCGCTCCCAGTTCGTGACATCGTCCACAAATTGCAGAGGAAACGCCGCGGTCAGTGCGGCCCGGTCCGCAGCGGTGAGGGTCGTCAAATCAGATTCACGCGGATCGGTTTGTGCGGCGAATGCTTCAACCGTCGCCGAACCGCACAGCAACGCGGGATCACCGTTCGGGTCTTTGAGGAGGTCCTCGGTTCCAAGAACATAGATGCCGGGCCAGCGCGTCATGATCGCCGCAGGGTCGGTTCCACGGTGCAAGGGACCCCACGGGCCGATGATGGTGAGCTGATGTCGGCGGAGTGCCGGGGGGATGGGGATGAGTTCACCCGCCGCGATGTTTCGCCGTTGCGCGGGAGCCGAAACTGCCAGCAGCAACTCATGCAGCCAGGCGACGTAATCGGGTTTCGCCGGCAGCGAGTTTCCGTCCGCATCAAGCGGCGACATGGCGATCACGACCGTTCCCAATCCCCGGCGAAACGCGAGCAGCAACGGATCGCCGTTTTTGAATCGCGCCCACGTCTGCGGGCCTTCGGACTCGGAATGCGGACCGAGTTTCACCGTCCACCAGCGGCGGAACTCCACGGTACCCAGTTCCCCGCCGTGATCAGCGCGAAATCGCTGCCACCACGGCAGTGTCAGGCTGGCTTCATCCACATGCGTCGCGGAAGCGGTGGCCGACGGCGCGACGCTTTCAATTGGCAACCAGCGTTGTTGTTCGATCGGAAGGAACGCTTCCGCGGCTTGATCGCCCAGCGAAATGATGACCGCGCCGCCACGGTTGACGAACGGCTGCAACTTCGCGACCCATTCGGCATTCAACTCCGGCACATTGGCCAGAACAATCGCGGCAAAATCGGATAACGTTTCCGGTGGAACGAGGCTCCAGTCAACAGTGCTCGCCTCGATCCAGTTTCCCCCACCATGACTCTCCAACGCGGCACGGGCGAAGAAGATCTCGCTGCGCAGGGGATCAGCTGACGGCGTTCCGTCGACGAGCAGAACTTTCACGCCGGCGACCACCTCTGCTACAAAATCGACGCGGTCATTCCCCGTGATCGCGTCGGCTTCGGTGCACAGCCGCAAGGAGTGCCGTCCGGTGTTCGGTAGCGTCACGTCGAACGTGATCGCGGCCGTTGCTTCGGGCAGGAGCCGCACCTCACGCTGATGGTCGGCGCTCGGTCGGCCGTTAATTTCGCACAACACGCGGCGCTGTTGGGCCTGCGTGCTGTGATTGCGGAGCACCCCGGTGATCACGGTGGATTGTCCCGGCGCACACCGCTCGCGCGACAGACTCGCGCTGTTCCACCCGACATCGTTAATGTCATGCTGATCCGGCTCGCGCACGATGACCGACACTCGCGGCGGGACGGCCGATTGACGCAACAAACTCACTGCAGCAGCCCACTCGGCAGATTCGTCCACGCGCCACGGCCAGCGTTGACCATCGGTGAGCACGAGGATCTCACGGTGCGGGTGCTGGCCCTCCCACAACTCGCGCACGCTGGCAGAAAT
>DASRYX010000094.1:0-8028 GCA_035686985.1 Planctomycetaceae bacterium
TTGTCGATCTACCGGAGAACGCGCCGCGGATGCATCTGGCGTTGTTCATCCCGCTGCCGGCGAAAGGCCCGGTACCGGTGTTTCTCGGCTTGAACAAGTGCGGCAATCAGGAAGTGAGTCGCGAGACGGCGGTGACGATCAATCCGAACGCCTGGAAGCACGCCAATTGCAAGAAGGACCCCGAGCGCGGCGGCGACGCCGATTTCTGGACCGTCGACTACATTCTCTCGCGCGGGTATGCCTTCGCCACGTTTCATGAGAGCGACCTCGATCCCGATCAGCACGACTGGACCGACGGCATTCATCCGTTCTATCCGAATCTGCCGGGACCGAAGGAATCGCATTGGGGCACCATCGCCGCGTGGGCGTGGGGCTTCAGTCGGGCCGCGGATTATCTCGTCACCGACGCCGAGATTGATCGCAGCCGCATCTGCGTGATCGGTCACTCGCGCCGCGGAAAGACGGCGCTGCTCGCCGGGGCGCTGGATGAACGCTTCGCGCTGGTGGTGCCGCATCAATCGGGAACGGGCGGGATGGCGCTCAGCCGTGAGAGCAAACAGGAAACGGTCGAGCGGATCAATCGAGTATTTCCGCATTGGTTCAACGACACGTTCACGCAGTTCAACGATAAAGAGAGCCGTTTGCCGTTCGATCAGCACTGCGTGGTCGCACTCGTGGCTCCGCGGCCGCTGCTGGACACCGAAGGAGCGCAGGACGCGTGGGCCAACTTCCCGCGATCACTCGATTCGATCCGCGCCGCCGACCCGGTTTACAAGCTGCTCGGCGCGAAGGGCATCATCGGCAGCGGCTTGATCGAGAACGATCAGCCCATCACCGCCGCAACGGTGGGCACGCTCGCTCAATACCGTCTCGACGAGAAGCACACGCTGAATAAGAAGTTCTGGGAGAAGATTCTCGACTTCGCAGATGTGTCGCTCAAGAAATAATCCGCTTGCGGTTTCTCGCCGCTTGACGAGCCCTTACCCCTAGGCCCCGGTCGCAGAGGCCTCTTCAAACTGCGAGATCTGGTTCGATAACCCGTCGCGCAGTTGTTTGAGACGGTCACTGTCGCTGATCTTCCGACCTTGCGCGTCGGTGACGTAAAAGACGTCCACCACCTGATCGAAGTGCGTCGAGATCTTCGCAAGCACGACCGAGAGCTGCCAGTCGAACAGCGTGCGGGCGATCCGATACAGCAAGCCCGGCCGATCGTGCGCGAAGACGTCGAGAATCGTGTATTTGTCCGACGACTCGTTATCGATCACGACGCGCATTGGCAGGTTCGAAACCGGCCCTTGAACCACATTCGGCGAGAATCGCGAGCGCGACTGGAACAGCTTTTCGACATCGAGTTCACCGCGCAGGACCTGGCGAATCAACCGGCCGACGTCCTGCTGGCGGAACTCCGGCACTTCGCCATCGTGGTCGTAATCGCGCACCCGGTAATTGTCGACCACCAGTCCTTCCGTCGTCGTGCAGATCTGGGCCGACAGAATCTCCATCCGTTTCGCGGACAGCACGCCGGTCAACTTGTGAAAGCACCCGGCGGACACGGACTCAGGCACAATCACGCGGTACTCGACCGTTCGCGTGTCCGGTTCATACTTCGACTCGACTTCGATCTCCGTCGGCGTGAGCCGCTTCGCGATCACATAATCGGCGGCGATGCGTTCCGGCGATGTTGCGAGCAGATAATGCGTCGGCAGTGATCCCAGCCATTGCCGCCAGTTGTCGGATTCTTCCGGCGTGAGGTTCAGCTGGCGTTGGACGTCGGCAAAGGTCCGCTGCAGCCGGGCCGGTTCTTCGAACAGATAACTTTTGCCGCTGAGCCAGATCATGCAGCGGTCATAGAACCCGGCGAGCAGTTCGGCTTTCCAGTCGTTCCACACACCCGGACCAACGGCAGAAATATCGGCGGCGGTGAGCACGTACAGCATTCGCAACGCGTCGGGACTTCCCACTTCGTAATTGAAGTTGAGCAGTACTTCTGGATCGGTGGTGTCGCGGCGAAAGGCGAGCGTGGCCATCAGGAGATGACGATGGACCAGGAACACCACCAAGTCGCGCTGATGCTCGGGCATACCCAGGCGCAGTGCGGCATCCCAAGTTAATCGACGACCGACTTCCGAATGGTCTTCCTCGAACCCCTTGCCGGCGTCGTGGAGGAGCAGGGCGAGATGCAGCAGTTCTTTGTGCGGGATTTCCCGGTACGCCTGACCGAGCGGGCCGGGATCGTTCAGAAAACTTTCCGCCGCTTCGATCGTCCGCAGCGTGTGCTCATCGACGGTGTAGCTGTGGTACTGATTGAACTGCAGCAGGCAGTGGATATGCCGCCACGCGGGCAAGACGAGCGCCAGCACGCCGGTGTCATGCAGGCTGCGCACCAGCGCGCTGAGCCGCCCCGGGCGCGAGAGCAATTCTAGAAATAGACGCGATGCATCGGGTGAAAGGGGCTGGTCGACTAACCCCTTTGCCACCGATTTCACGTGCTCGGCGAGATTCGGCGTTAACTTCACCCGGTGCCAGCCCGCGGCGACGTAGAGCCGCAGAATATCTTCGAGGGTGCCGCAGTGCTTCGCGCGGAAGCGACGGGGAATTTCGATGAATTCCGGCCCCACGCGGTAGATGTCATCCACCCGGTGACTCATCACAAAATTCACGATCCGCCGGGCCACCGGTTGCTGACGATGCTGTTCCACAAACCGCGATGCGATTTCGGCGATCGCCATCGAATGCTGGAAATATTCCTGCATGAAGCGCTCGACCGGGCGTTGACCGGCGGTTCCGGGGATGCCCCGCTGTTTCGCAATCTGCAACTGGTCATCGCGCGTCAACAGGTCTTGCGGTTTCCCCGCCGCGAGATGCAGCCGATGCCGCACCGAGGTGATGTACTCATGCGCCATCGTCAGCCGCAGCGCGTCTTCAGGACTGAGCGCCCCCTGAAGCTTCAATGAGTTAATATCGCTGGTCCCGTACCGTGCGGCCCCGATCCACTGGATGAGATGCAGATCGCGCAGGCCTCCCAGCGAGCGTTTCACGTCGGGCTCGAGCTGCTGCACGGTCGCGCCGTGGGCAATGCGTTCCTTATCGCGCTCGGCGATGCAGGCCTCGATGAAGATCTGCCGGCGGCCGCGCAACACACGGCTCTGATACTGCCGCAGTGTTTGGTCCACGAGATCCTGCGAACCCCAGATGCAGCGGGCGGCGACCAGCGTCGTGGCAAACTGCGGGTCGGCTTTTGCGGTTCGCAACGTATCCTGTGGCGTGCGGACACTGTGTCCCAGTTTCAGGCCTGAATCCCAGCAATCGCGGACGACCTGCGCGACGCAATTCTCGAATTGCTGGGGCACGTCCGCGTTGTGAAGAAAGAGAAGATCGACATCGGAGTAGGGCGACACATCGCCGCGGCCGGAACCGCCGACGACGACCATCGCGGTCTGCGTTTCGAGGGCGTCCCGCAATCCTGTCGCGCGTTGTTCGACCGCTTCGTTCCAGCGGTCCACGACGAATTTTTCGGTGGCTTGAGCCAATCCTGCGGCGGCCTGAATGCCGGTGGCTTTTTGATCCAGCCGTTTCCGGACGCCCTGTCGCAGCGCGTCGACTTGCTGACGCAATTCGGCAAGCCGCGTGGTGTTGTCATCGCTGAGGCTGGTCGCTTCGGTCATCCGCCGCGGTCCGCAGTCCGATTAATCAGAGAAGAAGAACACAACAATCCGCGGAGCGCTGCGCGGATTGCCGTTCCTGTCGCACGGGGGGAACAATGGTGTCGAGCACAAAGAGGCCGTGCGACGGGTGCGCGTCGGCCGGGAGCACTCCGGCCAGCGACTTCAGAATACGCTAGATCGCTTCCGGACCGGTTTCACCCGTGCGGATACGAACGACGTCAGCGAGATTGGTGACGAAAATCTTGCCGTCGCCGATCTGACCCGTGCGGGCCACGTTGGTGATGGTCTGAATGGCCTTCGCCACTTCGCCATCGGCGACGACCACTTCCAGCTTCACCTTCGGCAGGAAGTCGACGGTGTATTCCGCACCGCGGTAGGTTTCCTTGTGACCGCGTTGACGGCCGAAACCACGGACTTCAGTCACGGTCATGCCCTGGATTCCCGCCTGGGTCAGGGCGTTTTTCACGTCTTCCAGTTTGTAGTGACGAATCACCGCTTCGATCTTTTTCATGATTATCTCTCCAGCGCCATGGGCGCTTCATTAGGCCGCGCGTCCAGCACAGGGCAGACGGTTGGCACCTGAAGAATCAACGATCCAGAACCCCGACGATTCACGGCGAATCGTGCGCTACAGGGCTTCTGTTCCTGATTCCCCCGTCCGAATGCGGACCATCTCTTCCATATCGGTTACAAAGATCTTGCCGTCGCCGATCTGCCCGGTCCGGGCCGATTTGACGATCGTCGCGATCACTTGTTTCTCCTGATCATCCGCAACCACCACTTCGATTTTCGCCTTGGGCAGGAAATCGACTGTGTATTCGGCGCCGCGGTATTGTTCCTTGTGCCCCTTCTGCCGGCCGAAGCCACGCACTTCCGTGACCGTCATTCCCTGAATCCCGACGGCGGTCAGCGCGTCTTTGACTTCTTCGAGTTTGAAGTGCCGAATCACGGCTTCAATACGTTTCATGGCGGAACTCCTCGACAACGGGACCTGGAACCGGACAAGCTGCACGCCGCGTCGGCACGCCACGGCGACGCAGTGGAATCACAGGGCTTCTTCACCGGTCTCACCGGTGCGAACACGCACCACGTCTTCGATACGCGTCACGATGATGCGGCCGTCACCGACCTGCCCCGTCCGGGCGGCGGTCATCAACGTCTGCATGATCTTCGGATATTGCTCGTCGGAAACAACGAGCTCGACTTTCATGCGCGGGGTGAGATCCACCGAGTAGACCTGCCCGCGATACGATTCGGTCACCTGGCCGGCTCGACCCATGCCGCGAACTTCGGTCACCGTCATTCCGTGCACGCCGAGATTCGCCAGCGCGTTTTTCACGTCGTCCAGTTTGTGATGCCGAATGATCGCGTCAATCTTTTTCATTCCGGGTTCCTTTGGCACCGGCAACCGCGGGCCTAGCCTGCGTGACATGAAGATATA
Organism: Planctomycetaceae bacterium; assembly: GCA_035686985.1. Lineage (GTDB taxonomy): Bacteria > Planctomycetota > Planctomycetia > Planctomycetales > Planctomycetaceae > DSVQ01. Next base: position 5,107 of record DASRYX010000094.1, read on the forward strand.
GAAAACGGCGTGCCACAAAGCGGCGGATTTCGGAAGCAGCTTTATGGCGTGCGAAACCCGCGGGAATCACGGGGTTTTTGCGATTTCGCCCAGACGACGTGATGACCTGCTCACACAGCGGGCGTTCGCGGCTTGCGACGCCAACGCGAGATCCGACGCTCCTCAAGCGGTCTTAATCACGCTATTTCCCGGGAAATACCGGGGTGTCGCGCCGATGTGACACGGTTTCACTACCGCGCGACAGTTACCGAAACTCATCGCCGTCGAGGGCGTGATTCTTCATCAAGCGGTAGAGCGTGCCGCGGGGCAGGGCGGCTTCGATGGCCGCCGACTTCACGTTGCCCTGATGTTTCCGCAGCAGGTTTCTCAGGTAATCGCGTTCGAACTTCTGGACGAACTTTTCCCGCTGGGCGAAGAATCCGGTGCCGGACTCGGTCGAGGCATCCCCGTCGTTTAACCCCGCGGAGGCGACAATCTCATCCGGTAAGTCGTCGAGAGAAATCAGCGATCCCCCCGTGAGCGCGATCCCGCGCCGAATCACGTTCTGCAACTCGCGGACATTACCGGGCCAGCGATAGTGAGCCAGCACCTGGTACGCTTCCGGCGTGATCCCCACGACCGCCTTGCCCATCTCGCGGCTGTACCGCTGCGCGAAATGTTCGATCAGCAAACCGAGATCGTCGCCGCGTTCGCGCAACGGCGGCAAATCAATCCGCACGACGTTGATCCGGTAGAACAAATCTTCGCGAAACGTTTTCTCGCGAATCATCTGTTCGAGATGGCGTGCCGTGGCAGCAATCACGCGGATATCGATCGGAATCTCATCGCGCCCGCCGACGCGGCGGAGCTTGCGTTCCTGCAGACTACGCAACAGCTTTGCCTGCAGCAGCAGTGGCAGTTCGCCGACTTCGTCGAGAAAAAAGGTCCCGCCGTTCGCGTGCTCGAGCAGCCCGATGCGGCGCGAATCCGCACCGGTGAAGGCTCCGCGCTCGTGACCGAAGAATTCGCTCTCGAGGAGATTCTCGGGGATGGCTCCGCAATCGACGGCGACAAACGGTGCATTGGCCCGGCGGCTGCGATCGTGAATGGACCGCGCAACCAGTTCCTTGCCCGTTCCCGTGCCGCCGAGAACAAGCACGTCCACATCCGTGGCCGCAACCTGCTCGATGCGCGTGAAGACCTTCTGCATCGCGGGGCCGCTGCCGATGAAGTCGGCGAACGGCGGCAGAGGAGCAGGGTCCACCGGCGTCTCAGCTGCGTCCACGATGGCCCCTAATGAAAGATGTAACCTTCTTCGCCGTGCTGGCTGATGTCCAACCCCTGCAATTCCCCGGCTTGTGAGACGCGCAAGCCCAGAATGGCATCGACAATTTTTAGAATCAAGACCGTGGCGATGACCGCCCAGAGAATCGCCGCACCGGCTCCGACGGCCTGGCTGACGATCTGTTGCGGATGTCCGTCCAGCAATCCGGCAGCTTCGGGCTTCCCCGTCACCGCGCGCGTGGCGAAGACCCCGGTGAGGATCGCGCCGACCAACCCGCCGACACCGTGAACGCCGAACGCATCCAGCGTGTCATCATAGGCGAACTTGTTCTTCAACGTGGTGCACGCATAGAAGCAGGCTAATCCAGCCGCGAGACCCATCACCGCGCCACCGAAGGGCGTAGCCGAACCGCTGGCGGGCGTCACGCAGACCAGACCGGCGACGGCACCCGAACAGGCACCGAGTACGCTCGGGGTACCACGAGCAATCCACTCGGCAACCGCCCACGCGATCCCGCCTGTCGATGCCGCCAGATGCGTTGCGACCAGCGCGTTCACCGCGAGAAAACTAGCGCTGCCCGCACTCCCGGCGTTGAAACCGAACCAGCCCACCCACAATAAGGCCGCACCGACAGCCGTGTACGTGAGGTTGTGCGGCGGCATCGGTTCCTGGCGAAATCCGAGCCGCTGTCCCAGCAGCACTGAACACACCAGCGCGGAGAAGCCGGACGTGATGTGGATTACTGTTCCGCCGGCAAAATCGAACGCGCGATACGCCGCCCGGGGGTTGAACTCCGAACACCAGCCGGCGTCTGACCACACCCAGTGCGCGACCGGACAATAGACGATCGTGCCCCATAACACCGAGAACAACAGCATCGACGAGAACTTCATCCGTTCGGCGAACGCCCCGCAAATCAGCGCCGGCGTGATGATGAAGAACATCATCTGAAACGCGAAATGGAGCAGCTTCGGAATGCCTGTGCCGACCTGCGGCGGAATGACCTGCTGCGAACCATCCCAGTAGGGCGCGACGCCCATCAATCCCACGTGCTGAAAGTCACCGATCAAACCGAGGCCGGCGACATCGCCGCTGAAGCACAGTGAATAACCATAAGCCGCCCAGATCACCGACATCACGCTCATCAGTGTCATGCACTGCATCATCACACTGAGAATGTTCTTCTTGCGCACCAGCCCGCCATAAAACAGCGCCAGTCCCGGCGCGGTCATCAGCAGCACGAGCGTTGTCGCCGTCAGCATCCAGGCGATATCGGCGGCTTGAAAGGCAACCGGAGCGACAGTTGCCGCTTCGTCGGCTTGCCCGATCACCGTGGCGCTCATCCAGATTCCGACAAAGAAGACGAGAAGTCGCCACCGGGCCATTACAAGCCATCCTCGACACGAGTTACAGAGAGGGCTGCCAAAGAGTTGCGGCCCTATTGTGTCGCGGGAGTCTCCCCGGTGGAAGGAGATCGCATTGCCGAATTCGCCGGGATCGCATAAAGGTTTCCCCTGCTCACGCCCGTCGTTCACATCCCCATCAAGTTCGGCCCGAGTTTCCATCCCGATTGTGCCGATAAATCCGATAAGTCCGGATTCACCGCCGCGTCTGAGGGCCCTCGACATGGACCGCCGCCAATTTCTGCTGAGTTCCGG
>DASRYX010000095.1:0-1717 GCA_035686985.1 Planctomycetaceae bacterium
CTCGCCAAGCGAGAGGAAGAAGTCTTTCTGCCGGGGGAATCGGAACCGCGGTTGCTGAGCCGACACTCCTTCGGCTTGCGGCTGCTGCAATACGTCCGGGATGAAGCCCATCGCTTTGCACAGCAGTACCATCACCTGCTGCGAAAGAAATCGACGCTGGAATAATCTTTAGTATTCCGGAAGGCGAAGCTCCTGCTGAGCCGCTACGAAGCAACACGTCGGGATCATCGCGGCTCAGCGGGAGCTTCGCCCTCCCATTGACTCTGACAGCAGCGTCTTGATTGTCGGCAGGATGGCTTCAGCGGCGATTGCATGGGCGCGTTCGTTCGGATGGGCGTCAAACCGGCTGACAACGAGCCCCTCCTGGCGGTGAGCGACCATCTCGGATGACAGATCGATGCACGGAATCTGGTTTTCCGAACAATGCTGACGCAGCCGGGCATACGCGTTCAGGAAAGGGTGCCGCTCATTTAGATCCATCAGAAACGGAAAGATCACGACCACCAGTCGCGTTTTCCGACCCCGGCACCACGCATCGAGATGGTCAAGATTCTTCGTGAAGCAATCCCACGGCGGGCCTTCGTACGATTCTCGCAGATATCCGTAGTAATCGCCGCTGCCGGCCGATCCCCAGTGCGACAGGCGGTGGTACAACAGGTTGTAGAAGTAGGTGTGCTTCCACAAAAAGAAGGACGGCTGTAGCGAGGCCCGCTGCTGGTAAAACGCGGCGGTCCGTTCGTCACAGTATTCGATGTCGTTCGGTACAAACGCGTAAACCACGGCATCGGTCGGCACGCCGAGCTTGTCAAATTCCTCGGGGACCGCCTGGGCCAGCGTGCGGATATCGATTCCCGGCAACCCTACGTTGAACGTCACCACGCCGTCGTCTTGCAGGGCGGTTCCCACGCGGTCACTGAACCGGTCGGCAACTTTCTTGATGCCGTGGCCGAAGGTAAAACTATCGCCGACGAAAGCGACGTACCGTTTGGCCGGATCGCGAATCGTCGGCAATTCGCGGGCGTCGCGATACCCCGCCCGATTGACGACCACGTGCCGATCGAACCACCGGCGCGACACGTTGGTCTGGCTGAAGGAGTCGGTTGCATCGTAGAACAGAGCGCACAGGACTTCGGGAAGCGTCAGTGCGGCGAAGACCAGCCACAGCGCCAGCCCGGCGTGCGGTCCGCGTAGTGACCTTTTTTGGCTCCGTCGTGTCCGTCGCCATCGCAGCAGCAGCACGGCGGCGGCAAACAACGCCGCCAGCCAGGCCCCGAGGCCGAGCAAATAATCGAACGGTAACCAGACAAACAGCGACATGAACTCGACAGTGTTTAGGGATCGGAATGGGCACAAAAACAGATCGTATGAAAGTTTACTCGCCGACCGATGCGGGGCACCACTCGCCATGATATTATGATTGGCTGATGTGTCTGGGAGATGCTGTTTTGATGCGCTGGGTGATCGCGATTGCGGGATGGAGCTGCGCGTGCAGCGCCATCGATGCTGCGCCGCCTGTTTCTTTTGAGGAATCCATCCGCCCACTGCTACGAGCCCATTGTTTCGCCTGTCACGGCGAAGACGGGATGCTCGAGGGAAAGCTCGATGTCCGCCTCGTGCGGCATCTGCAGCGCGGCGGCGATTCCGGCGCGGCCGTCGTTGCGGGTCATCGCGATCAAAGTCCGCTGTATCTGCGGCTCAAAGCGGGCGAGATGCCGCC
>DASRYX010000096.1:0-6313 GCA_035686985.1 Planctomycetaceae bacterium
GTACTTGGCCGCGGCCGTGATCACGTTCCGAATTAACCGCAGGATCGAAGGATCGCCAGCGCGATACAGGTTCGCGACCGCCGGATCGCCCCGGTCCACCGCTAAAGCATACTGAATTAAGTCGTTAGTCCCAATGGAGAAAAAGTCGACTTCGCGGGCGAACTCTTCGGCGAGAATGGCGGCCGCCGGGACCTCGACCATCATCCCAACCGGGACGTCGCGATTGTACTTAACACCTTGTTCTTCAAGGTCTTCCATCACGTCGCCCAGGATCATTCGCGCCTGCCGGAACTCCAGCAGCGTGGTCACCAGTGGGAACATGATCCGCAAATCACCGTGGACTGCGGCCCGCAAAATCGCCCGTAATTGCGTTTTGAACAGTTCCAAATGCGTCAAACTGAGCCGGATACTCCGCACGCTCAGCGCCGGATTCACGCCATCCGGATACTCCGCCTTGAGGTTCCCCGGCATCTTGTCCGCACCCAGATCGAGCGTGCGGATGATCACCGGCTGTTCAGGAAACGCCTTCAAGACTTCCAGATAAGCACGGAAATGATCCTCTTCCGTGGGTTCGCGCTGGGACTGAAGATACAGGAACTCGGTGCGGTACAGCCCAACACCCTCCGCACCGCGTTGTTTGGCGGACTCGGCTTCCTCAGGAAACTCGATGTTCCCCATGAGCGTGATGCGCAGTCCGTCGCGCGTCTCCGAGGGCAGGTGCCGCAGCGATTCAAGCCGCTTGTTCGCGCTGCGGAATCGCTCTTCCGACGCATGATACTGGGCGAGCGTTTCCTCATCGGGGTCGATGATCACCGTGCCGTGGCTGCCGTCGATGATCAGCGTTTCACCGCCTGTGAGATCGGACAGGAAACTGCCGATACCGACTACGGCGGGGATTTCGAGCGCCCCGGCAAGGATCGCCGTGTGGCTGGTATGGCTGCCGGCTTCCGTGGCGAATCCCAGGACATACTTTTTGTCGAGGGACGCGGTCTCGCTGGGCGTCAGGTTGTGGGCCAGCAGGACAACCGGGGCGGTGAGGTGGTCCAACTCCTCTCGCTTTTCCCCGAGAAGCTGTTTAACCAGGCGCTTTTCGAGATCGTAAATGTCATCAGCCCGCTCGGCGAAGTAGTGATTACCGAGCTGTTGAAACCGCCGCGCATATTGCCGCAAGACCCGACTGACGGCGAACTCCGGCGAGAAGCATTTCTCACGAATGAGGGTTTCGACCTCGAGGATAATCTTCGGGTCCCGCACCAGCATGCGGTGCGCGGTGAAGATCAGTGCGTGGTCGGCCCCCAGGCGCTCTTTGGCGAGGGTCTCGTTGAGCTCGATTTCCTGACAGGTGGTTTCCACCGCCGTGTGAAACCGGGCGAGCTCCATGTCGACGGCGTCGATGGAGACAAATCGCTTGGGAATGCGGAAGGAATCGGCTCCCATCACCAGCGCAGGGCCAATCGCCACGCCGGGAGAAACAGCGATGCCGCTCTTGATCAGCATCCGTCCTGTCGTCCTGTTTCAGCAGGGAGTCGGAATTCTACCGCCGGCATGAGGGCCACGCCGGATGCGAGAGGTCATCGATTCAGGGGGACGCTGCGGGAGATGTCTGAACCACGAAATCCGATTCGAACAGCGCCGCCAGATGCTCGAGCGCTTCGGCAGCATCCGGACCGTCGACTTCGAGATCAAGTTCCGTATTGGGGCCGGCCGCGAGGGTCATCAGGTCGAGGATACTTTTGGCATCGACGGGAGTGGCATTGTCTTTCGACAGCTTCACTCGGCTCTGGTATTTCATCGCGAGTTGCGCCACCGCGGTGCAGGGACGGATATGCAGACCCTGTTCGGCTTTGACCGTGACTTTGCGGCGGTAAACTTGCGACTCGGACATGGGGCTCGGTTTCATACCGTGGCGACATCGTTACCAGAACGACGCCGCGCCGCCGAAATGGTTCGTCAGATCTCGTTGTTGTCGGCTTCCTGCAACAGATCGAGCACGGCTTCCTTCGTCTTGGACTGCCGCAGGAACTTGCAGAAATTCTGGTTGCGGAGATGTCGGGAGATGCTTTCCAGGGCGCGGAGATGATCACCGGGCTTGTCTGGCGGAGAAACGAGCAGGAACAGGATGTAGACCGGTTCACCGTCGAGGCTGTTGAAATCGACGCCGCCGCCCGCGAGAGCCACGGTGGCAATCAGCTTGTTGACCGATGCATGCTTCGTGTGGGGAACCGCGACGCCGTTGCCGATGCCGGTGGAGCCGAGTTCTTCACGCTTCAAGATCGCGCCGATGATGCCGTCTTCATCTTCCGGCTGAATGCTGCCGGCGTCTTTCAGGCTGGCCACCATGGCGCGGATGGCGGCTTCTTTCGTGCTCGCCGCGAGTTCCGGCAGGATCGCGTCCGCGACCACAAAGTCGCACAGTTTCATTCCAGGTCCTTCATGATATGAACGGGCATTCTCAATGAATGCCGAGGAAAACGGATTCAAAGGTGAACCGGCACGGTGGAATGGGGACGTCCCTTCATCCCAGGTCGGTTCCAAGGGGATTAAGGATTCGTTTCGGTTTCCACCACGTCGCCCATGGCGGGGGTGCGGCGATGATCCTGAATCTTCTCCTTATATTTCCGGATCTGCTGCTCCATCTTCTGCAGGGCGGCGTCGAACGCGGCCGCTGCTTCGGGGTTGGTCTCGCTGGCAACGAAATTGTGCTTGTGTTCGGCGTCGACGAGGATTTCGGCCTTAACGCCGGGCCCGTCGAAATCAAAGGTCACCGTGATCGCCGTCACGCGATCGAAAAATGTCAGTAACTTCTCGGCCTTATGGGTGACATAGGCCTGAGTGTCATGATGCAAACTGCCATGTCGGCAGGCGATAGCCACTTGCACGAGAAACCGCTCCTGTCTTTCCCGAGGTCCCGCGCGCCACGGCCGACCTCTGGACTGTGCCTATTGTCAGGCACACTGCTGTGCCACTTGCTGCGATTGTAGCCCCCACCCCCCCTGCGTCAATTCATGGGAGCGTGAGCCTTCGGTGCCACGTCGGCGCTACGGGACGGCCGAAGACCACCGGAGAGTGTAACAGATCCCGTGCCGGTCCGATATCGTCAGCGCAACAGCAAGTGGAAGTTGCAATCGGGTGCCATACTCCCCGCTTTGGGGGAGCATGTGTCTGATGTGAGCATGCCTGCCCAGAGCTGCAAGCATGGCACCCACGGCGCGCGCTCAAGTAATGAGCGGGTTAAGGCTCAATTGAAATCGAACGATTCTGCCGCGAAGGCGACTTCGGCGGGAGGTTTCGAAGAACCGGCCTGATCGTTCGTGCGCGGGATGAGTTGGGCCTCGCGCTTGCGCAGTGGCAACGGCAGCTCCGGCCAGCGGACTTCCTTTTGAACTGGAGCCATCGCCGGTTGCACGGTCACCCGGTCGGTCGCCGATCGGGCAATGCCGCGCTGATAGTTCGTGGTGTCTTTCTTCTTCGGCGCGAGTTGAAAATTGAACCACGGCGACGGGTTCGCACTGCTCGCCGTCAATCCGGGACGTTCGATCGCGCAGCCGGACAGAGCAGCGGCACAGAGCACCACCACCACAACGCGTCCGAATTCGCGACGGCCCTCGCGCATCGAATCATTCATCCGAAGGTTGCTAATAAGAGGTGCGGAGTGTTAGCAGGCATCGCACCGGACGGGAAGACCAATTCCAGACGCCGCCTCCGCCCCAGTTGCCGCGTTCGCCCTAGTTTCTCACAGGCCATTTCGGCACAACCCGCAGAACCGTCATATTTTGACGAACGGCGACGAAATCGACTCAGCCGCATTCATGGCACATCCGATACAGATGGTATAGCCGTCAAAGTCGGACTGCCTGCGCGAAGCGCGCTCGTGCCGTCAAGACGGGTCGGAGTCGTTCCCACCGCCGTGAGAAACTCCAGGAAGGTGAATATGGTTAGGTGGTGCCCCCTCACCGCGCTGCTGCTTGCTGTCTGCCTCCCGCAGTTCGGGCTGGCGCAGCCACCGGCGTTTCCCATTCCCGATCAGGGCGTCGTCCAGGCCGGCTGGAAACAGGGCGGCTACGGAGGCTATCCTCCTCCCGGCTATGGCATGCCGCGCGGACCGGGTAGCCCGGGCAACACCACGTTTGTCGAACTCCCTGACGATAAGGGCTTCGCCTACGAAGGTTCGCCCTTCGACAAGTCCATCACCAATCTGTTCAGCAACGGATCGATTCGCCTCGAATATCTGTTGTGGGACATCAGCAATCCGGGACGGAATATCCTCGGAGCCGATGTCGCCTCGCCGGATATCAATCAGCCCGATCCGACGCAGCCGTTCGACTTCCTCATTCCGGGGACGTTGAATCAAACGCGGGCGGTCACGCCGTCGTTGCAGAATGTGAACACCAACGACAACAACGGGATCCGGGGCACCTACGAGTTGCCGTTCCGGGCCGGTTCGTTCGAAGCCAGCATCTTCGCACTGCAGAAGAGCCATTCCGCTGTGCCGATTCCTGAGGAATTCGTGATCGACTTGAACGATCTCGACCTCGACTTGCAGACCACGGACTCGATCAACGCGATCGGTGCGATCTACACGCCGCTGCTGATCAACGGCGTGGTGCCCCTCGGCGGCCTCGGGCTCGTGTGGGATCAGGGTTACCGGGCCGAATTGCAGACCCGCGTGTGGGGCACGGAAGGCAACTGGGTCGCCAACGCGTTCGATCCGGGCAGCCCGTTGCAGATCCGCCCGATCATCGGCATCCGCATGATGGAATTCGCCGAAGACCTGCGTCAGATCGGTGCGTACAACTTCTCGGTGACGGCAACCGACGGTACGGTCACCACCTCGGTGGTCAACCGCAAGATCAGCTCGACGACCGACAACTACATGTACGGTCCCCAGTTCGGTTTCCGCAGTGAGCTGGTGTCACGCTGGGTGTCGTTCGGGGCTCAGCCGAAAGTCATGCTCGGGATGAACAGCTACAAGGCCAAGATCCAGACGCTTAATATTCTCTCGCCGACGGATATCAATCAGAACCTGGAACAGACCGACACCACCTTCGGCATCATCGGCGATCTGGAAGTCTACTCGAAGATTCACGTTCGCCCGCACTTCAACCTGTTCGTCGGTTACAACCTGTTGTGGACCGGGTTGATCACGCGGCCCGCGGAAAACATTGTGTACAACGTCAGCGGGGCGGTCGGCGGTGCCGGTCGTCAATCCGACTTCGGTCTCGACCTGAACTACTCGGGAGCACTGCTCCAGGGCTTGAGCGTCGGGGGTGAACTGACCTACTGACCGTTGCCTCGCGGCAATTCGAATCGATCGCGAAGCCCAGTCTCACCGACTGGGCTTTTCGCATTACCGTCGGCTGCGTTACAACGCAGTTGCCTCCCTCCGGCCCCCTCTCCCTGAGGGAGAGGGCTAGGGTGAGGGGGAAAACGCTCGTGTAAGGCGTTCCCTCAGACATCTTCATGGTTCAGCGGTCTTGTATGCAGCGCGAAGTGACACATTCGCACCGTCCCTCCAAGCCTCTCCTCGGCGGACGGGCGCGAGGGAGCCGGAGTTGGTTCGTCTCGGTGATGTGGTCGGCGATGCTGTTGTCGACTCCCGTCTTCGCCGACGAACCGGCGTTGCCCACCATCACCGTTCGGCAGGTCCGGCCGCATATCGAAACACTGGCGGGACCGGACTATCGTGGACGGCAGGGGCCGGATGCGTTTCGTGCCGCGCAGTACATCGTCGCGCGGTTCCGGGAATTGAAACTCAAGCCGCTTTTTCCCGACCGCCGGTTCGACCAGCAGATTCCGACGGCGTCCGAACGCCCCGAAGAAGCAACGCACATTGTCGGCGTCAACGTCGGCGCGTGGATCGAAGGCAGCGATCCCGTTTTGAAAGACGAGTACATCGTCATCGGTGTGCACCATGATCACCTCGGCGTCCGCGAGGGCGAAATCTACGCCGGGGCCGACGACAACGCGACCGGCGTCGCCATGATGCTGGAAGCAGCCCGGGCAATCAGCGCGTTGCCGACGCCGCCGAAACGGAGCGTCGTGTTTGTCGGCTTCGATCTGGAAGAGCATCTGCTGTGGGGCTCGCGCTGGTTCGTGGCCCATCCGCCGTGGCCGATCGAAAGAGTCAAACTGTTCATGACCGCGGACATGATCGGCCGCTCTTTGGGAGACCTGCCGTTGCCTGCGATCTTTGTGATGGGCAGCGAACACTCGCCGGCCGTGCGAGAGACGCTTGACCGCGCGACGCAAAACGACGAAGTCGAAGTCGCCAAACTGGGTGTCGCACTGGTTGGCACCCGCAGTGATTACGGTC
>DASRYX010000097.1:0-1875 GCA_035686985.1 Planctomycetaceae bacterium
ACGTTCGTCCGCGCCTGGATCGATGACAAAAGCGTGATCGATCTCGACCTGACCGATCACAAGCTGTCCGTGCATCCGGCAGTCGATCTCGCGAAGCCCCTGGGGATCACGTGCTATGCAACGATCGCAGGCCTGAAACAGATCTATTTCCGAGAACTGACGGATCAAGAAGCCGCCGGGAAAGAAACGCCAGCTCCGGCTCTTCCCGCCACGACGGCCGAACCGTCTAAGCCGTGATAAGGACATTCGGCCGTTGTCCTGACGTGCGGATTTCGCGCCGCACTGTGGTGATTTCGCAACGCCGCTCCACCGCTCCGCCGCGAAAATGTAACGGCCGCTTATCAAACCGTTTGCGAATCCTGCCGCAAACGGAGGACTGTCGATGGCGGCGCGTTGGTTGCATTCCGGGAGTGCGAACCCTCTTGGAGTTGCCTTGCTGATGACCTCTCTGACTCAACAAAAATCGTACTGGCAGGTTCGCCGCGTCATTGAAATGACCGCGGACCTCGCCGAGATCGCGCTGCCTTGGGCCGAATCCGCCGTCGAGATCACCGACTCGTCGCTGTTTGAATTGTGGGACGACGGACGTCAACTGACAGCGGACTGGCAGCGTCGCCTCGATCTCCTCAAATCGGCACCCGGTCGATCCCTGTCGCTAGAACAGGATCTTCTGCTGGCCGCACTCACATACGAAGTTCTGGCGATCGAAATCCCCACGCGTCTGGTGGCGACCATTTGCGCCGTGATTGATCGCCAGCGGAAACGACCGGAATATCGTCCGATCGCCGAGCCCGTGCTGTTCTCGCTGCAACATGTTCGGCATCAGCTGCTGACCCGCATCCTCGAGAACGGCGACCGCTCAGCCGCCCTCGATCGGTATCGCCGTCGGTGCGAGCGATGGACCGATCTGCTGCTCGGGCCCCTGGTGGTCCGCTTTGGAGCCGCGGCATTCGCACAGGATGCCCGACGAAGCTGGGAATTCGGTGAAGATCTGCTGGCCGACACCACGCTCGAAGTGTCGCAGCATCTGATCCGCCCCTCCCTGCTGGCGGCATTCCAAGGCCCCGCTGGACAATCGCCGATTCAATCCGAATCGGGCGCACCGTTTCTGCAATCGTTACTGTCAATTGTCCCCGAGTCACGGCGCGGTGAGCGTCTGCAGCGATGGTTCACTGAACTCACGGATATGCCGACAATCCTTCCGTTTCGTCCGGCCGCACCATCGTCACCAGATGACGAGTCGGCGAGTTGGTCCCTGCTCGATCGCTGTCTGAAAATCGCCGACTGGCGACGTGCACGGGACCGCTAACGCAGCGGCCTTCGATCAGAAAAAGAGAAGAATGACTGCGCTTGCCACTCTGGCAACGCGCGGTTAGACTTCATGCACACGGTGGGTATAGCTCAGCTGGTTAGAGCGCCAGATTGTGGTTCTGGATGTCGCGGGTTCGAATCCCGTTACTCACCCTTCTTTTTGCCGGTTCGTCCATGCTGACGTTTCGTTGACGGCCGAGCGGCTTAACCGCGCGTGACGGCTCTTTTTTCGTTTCCTGTCCCCGTGCACGTCACGGAAGTGGCAGCGCTGTTCCGTCGGCGGTGGGCAAGGCGATTCCCAGCAACTTGGCGATGGTCGGCGCCACGCTGAGGTTCGACACCTTTTCCAACTTGGTACCCGGGCGAATTGGGACACCGCTGAGGACGAGTGTGGCCAGCATGTCAGGTTGATCCGGCAGATAGCCGTGTGTTCCGGCACGGCTGGCTCGGGGAGAGACAATGTCATCGCCGTTGGCCGCATCGGAAAAGCTGTAGCCTGACTTCGCCGCCACCCATAAGTCCGGTGCATTGGCATTCGCGGCCAGCGTGGCTTGTCCCAACGCG
>DASRYX010000098.1:0-5448 GCA_035686985.1 Planctomycetaceae bacterium
GTCCATCGCCATGTCGGCTTTCGCGCGCAGCAGGACATCGAGTCCGTCGATGTTTTCGTCGAGAATGAACGGATGCGGACAATGCCGTCGCACGCTGAGACATTCTTCGTACGTCAGGCACGGCTGTTCGATGTAAACGTCCACATCGCTGATACCGCGGACTACGCGCATCGCTTGATGTTGCGTCCAGCCCGTGTTGGCATCGGCAATCAACCGGTCGCCGCGCTGTAAGACCGATGCCACGGCGTGAATGCGGGCGATATCTTCGTCGGGATCACCGCCGACTTTCAATTGAAACCGCGTATAGCCTTCCGCACGGACTTCCGTCACCCGCGTGGCCATCACGTCAGCGGGCTCCTGCGAGATCGCGCGGTAGAGCGGGTAATCCTCACCAAACCGGCCGCCCATGAGCATGCACACCGGTAATCCTGTCACCTGTCCGAGCAGATCCCAGCAGGCGATGTCGATTCCGCTCTTCACATACGGATGCCCTTTGAGGGCTGCATCCATCTTGCGATTCAACTTGCCGAGTTCCCGTGGGTCTTCGCCCAGCAGATGCGGCCCGAGCTCGCGCAGACCCGCCCGAACGCCGTCGGCATAGGCCGGTAGATAAAACGGTCCGAGCGGGCAGACTTCGCCGTAACCGGTCAGCCCGATATCGGTTTCTACGGCGACAATCGTACTGTCGAAGACCGTGACCGACTTGCCACCAGACCATTTGTAGGTCCCTTCGTGCAGCGGCAGTTCAACGCGGTAGGCCAGAATGCGCGTGATGTGCATAAGACGCTTTCAGGATGACGATGAAGAGATGTCGTCAGCGTACTGAAAACGATGCGCAGATCGAAGAGACCCACCCTTGGCAAGACTGGGCCTTCAGACAACTATTTCGCGGTGCCGAGGAAGCTGAAGAGGCCGCGGCGGGCTTTCTTGTCGTCGGATTTTTCCTCGGTCTCGTTTGTGCCGTTGTCGAGCAGCGTCGCGAGTTGCTGCAGGCTCTTGGTCACTTTGGCCCGCGGCGCCTGCATCAAGAGCGGTGCGCCATTATTGCGGGCTTCAACCATCGTGCTGTAATCGTTGGGGATCGAAGCGAAAACTTGGCAGCCCAGCGTCTCGAGCGCTTTGTTCATGCTGATCTGGCTGTCTTCGAGCCCGAGGCGATTGACGATCACCTTCAGCTTCTCTTTCAGGTTTCCTTCGCGCTGCATGAAATGCGTGATCCGCACGGCGTTGCGCAAACACGGCAAGTCGAGCTGCGTGACCATCAGTACGGAATCAGAAATATCCATCGCCGCGAGGTCGAGCGGGGTGAAGCTCTTGCTGAGATCAATCACCAGATGCGTAAATGTGGCTTTGAGCAGCGAGACGATCCGTCGAAACTCATCGGGCGTGAGCGGTGGCGTCGGCCCCAGTTCGACCGGGCGCGGCAGCAGAAACGCACCGCAGTCGTGCTTGGTGAGGGAGCGCTTCAGCAGCGAATAATCGAGCCGCGAAATGTTATCTGCGACATCCTGAATCGTGTAATCGGGAATGATGTCGAGCCAGACGTCGGCATCGCCGAGTGCGAGATCGAGATCGATGATCGCCACGCTGCGTCCCGGCACCTGGGCGAGACAGCAACCCAGGTTGATCGCTAGTGATGTGCAACCGACTCCGCCCGAGGCCCCAAGCACGGAATAGACCTGACAGTTGCGTGACGGGCTCGCTTCCCCGGTGCGCGTGGTCGCCGTTTGCCGGACGCGGTCGAGAGCTGCCAGGAAGTCTTCGAGCTTGAGCGGCTGGCTGAGGAATTCACGGGCGCCGCTGCGGATGGCCTGCAGGATCAGGCTGCCTTCCTGCGAGCTGCTCAGGACGAGAATCTGACAGTTCGGGACTTCGGTCCGCACGCGGGCGATCAGTTCGAGTCCCTTCTGCGGATTGCTGTCGAGCGCGATCAGAGCGAGTTCGGGTTGCGATTGACGAACAACATCGGTGAAGAATTCGTACCGCGAGCAGTCGGCATCCAGCCAGACGGTATCGATGCCCAGCAGCAGCGTTTTCAGGGCGGCGCGATTGGCGTCGTTGGGATCGACGAGCGCCAGGCGAGTCACGTTTTTCATAACCGAATCACTCTCGTAAGTCCGAGATCTTCACGGCCCACTCGCAGGTCAATCAAACGAGGGCGATTTTGTTGTCGGCCGGGTCACAGTCTTCTTGCCACTGGCTGGTTCGATGAGCCCGGATTCGCCGGACGCACCGCGGTAACCGGCCGGAGTGACCGGCGACGGGGGCAGCCCGTCTTCCGTGGTGACCGAACGCGAGCGGCTGGCAGTCTTCGAGGACGAGGTCCGCGGGCGAGCGTCTGCCCCTTCGAGGATCGGCGCCGGCGGCACGGCCGGTGGCGGAAGGATCAGGTTCGGATCATTTCCCGGCAAGGCAGGCGACATCATCGGAGCCGACGCAGGTCCCGGCACGACCATCGGACCAGCACCGGGCGGCGGACAGAATCCAGGATCGGTGTACGCCGGCACTTCGATCAGACCGCCCTTATACAGTTCGCGATCCGTCGGTACTGTCGTGAATTGTCCAACTCCGCCGGGCGGCAACTGATCGGGCGACATGCCGCCGACGTATTCCGGCGTGATCATCACGAGCAGTTCGGTTTCCGCGGTGTCGTACCGGACCCGTCGGAAAGCGGCCCCGATTCCGGGCAGTTCACCGAGGAACGGGATTTTGTCCGTCTGAGCGGTGTACCGGGTGGAGATCAATCCGCCGATGACGAGCGTCTGCCCGAACTCCATCTCCACGTTCGTCTGAACGGTTCGTTTGGTGAGGGCGGGAACCGTGGTGCCGCTGAGAGTCGCAGCGTTGTTGAAGTCGCGCTCCGACACTTCCGCCGTGATCTGCTGCCGCAGCCGGGTGGGCGAAACGATGATCGGCAATGATTCCAGCAGCACGCCGAATTCACGCCATTCAATGGTGACCGTTCCCAAGCCGCCGGGGACGGGAATCGGAAACTCACCACCGTTGACCAACCGCGCGGGTTCACCGCTGCGGGTCACCAGCAGGGGTTCGGCTTGAATCTTGAGCAAGCCTTCTTGTTTGAGCGCCTGGACCAGGCCCTGGAAGACGAACGAGTCGCTGGCAATCCCGAGTGCCATGGAGGCGTTCGAGAGTCCCGATTGCGTCAGCCCCGCGACCGGCGGGCCACCGAACGGCACGACCAGCGATGAGATCGGAGCGATCGGTCCCGGCGTCGAGGCGAACGTGGCGTTCTTTCCCCCGGCGACGAAGTTGATGCCGAAGCGGCGGATTTGGGTCCGCTGCACTTCCATCACCTGCACGCGGAGTTGCACTTCCTGCGGCCCACCGACTTTCATCTGGTTGAGGACGTTGGGGTAATGCATCTTCGCGATTTGTGTGATTTCAGAAATCTGTTGCGGTTCACTGACCCAGCCCCGCAGCAGCACGCTGTCCCGGACCTTCATCGCCGTGATCGCGGTGTTGGGGAAGTGGCGCTTCAGCACGGTCTGCAATAGTCGGGTATCTCCGCTGACAAAGATCTCGACTGAGTACGTCTGCTGGGCCTCGTCGGTCGCGACGAGCGTCGTCACCCCTTGTTCCAGCGCGGAGATCCGCACGAGGTCGGGCGACAGCGGCGTCACCGAGACCACCGTGGGATCAAACCCGTCGAGCCGCACGAGCTTCTTGGGGAACTGGGCCACCTTGGAGAAGCGTTCGGCAATCTCCATGCTCGCGGTCGGCGTGGTGATCTTGATCGTGTCGCCGCCGAGAGGCGCCGCATTCGGCTGCGCCTGCGCCCAGCTTAACGCCGGGCACCAGCCGCAAGCGAGGAGAAGCAGCGCCGCCCACGGCGCGCTGCTTCGCTTCGAAAGAATTCGTCGCATCCCTGCCCCCTCGTTGCCGTCTCGCGATGCCTCCCGGGAATCCCCCCCAGTCATCGTGCGAGTCGGCTTGGCGTTCCCTCAGGGTTTCGCAGCGGGTCGTTTGAACCCGCCGGTCAACCATTGCTTCATCGGTGCTAACAAGGCCGTGGGTGTGCTGGTTTGAGTCGTGACCGGCGTTGCCACCGTGGCCGCACCGACTTCCGGCAAATCCACTTCGTGAATCTTGCGTTCCTCTCCTTGAAACACTTCGATCTTCCAGGTCGGCTTCGGCGCTGGCGTCTCGACGGTTTTCGGATTCTGCAGGAACTCGCTAAAACTCGGTTTGGCCGGCGGCTCTTCGACGTTCACGACGGGTTCCGGCGCGGGTGGCGCGGGAGCCGGTTCGGTCTTCGGTCGATGATCGTCGGACAATTCCGCTCGCAGGTCGGCCAGTTGGGCTTCGTCCGTGCCCGCGGAGGCCACCTGCTCTGTATCTTCAATGCTGCGGAGCGTGAGGTGAATTGTTCCCTTGCTCTCCGCGAGTTTCATGATTTCGGCTTGCGTCGGCGTGACCAGCAACGAGACGTTCTTGACTTCCTTGCTGACCCCTTTGCCGTCGTTCGGTTCCACTCCCATCTTCAGGTCGCCCATGGCGAAGACCTGAATATATTCGAGGATCGTCTTGGTGAAGGCCTGATTGCCCACTCCCGGGCGGCTGGTGTTGTACGTGAGCACGACATCCACCCGATCGCCGGGCTTCATGATTCCGCTGTGAATCATCGTCGCGGTCACGGGCACCGTGATCAGCCGCATTCCCTTGGGAATCTCAATCGAAGTCCCAATCACCCCTTTCTCACCCATCTGGGCCAGCAAGATGACCTGCCCTGGATAGGCACGTGTCTTCAATGCCCGTTCCGCAAATTCTTCTTCCGTGGTCACCGCCCCTTCCGGAACGGCGTCCACCGGTAATTCTTTGAAGGCCACCAGATCTTTTGTCAGCAGGACCCCGATCGGCACATCGGCTTTCGCGACCAGAGCTTTCCGCATCGGAGTCTGCGGGCCACGATTGGACAACAGCTGTTGTGCCCCAATCATCGCCACCAGACCGCACGCGGCGGCCACCGCAAACAAAATCAGGGATTTCGGTTTCATGACGGATGCTCCGCGTGCCAGGGGCCGCTACGACCAGACCAGGGATTTCTGGGCCGGCTGTCGCGGGCAGCCTCACACGCGGGAGGAACACGTTCCTCCTCCGTCAGAGACTACATCGACCAGCCGGTGTTAAACTCTTCACTTTATGCCGGACCTGCGGGTTATTCCGGGCAGGCCGGGATGCTTCTGTTCAGGCTCGTGGCTGATGGCTAATAGCTGGTGGTCATACGAGACCTAGACCAAGCTGCATCTTCTTTCCATCGACCATTGGCCATCGACCATCAACCAATTCAAATCAGTCCCGCGTACACGAAGTAAGCGATGGAACCGATGCAGATCGGAATGCCGTACGGCAGCAGCAGCATCGTTGGTTTGCGTTCCGCGGCGATCGCTGCGAGTTGCCGCGGGTCTTTCACCGTCAGCCACTCCATCG
>DASRYX010000099.1:0-10900 GCA_035686985.1 Planctomycetaceae bacterium
CAATGAGGAGATCGCCGCCGATCCGCGCTCGTATGTCGCGAAGAACGTGCTGCAACGGATGGCGATCATTTCGGCCGGCGTGACCATGAACGTTATCACGGCGGTTCTGTTCTACATCATCGCCTTTGGATTCGGTGTGGACTCCGTCCCGCCGGTAATTGGCGTGGTCAGCCCGGGGTTGCCGGCGTGGCAAGCCGGTGTGCGTCGCGGCGACGTGGTGGAAAAGCTCAACGGCCGCTCGGTCGCCTCCTTCCAGGATCTCGCCCTGCACGTTGCCGTCTCCGATGGTGACATCGCTCTGGAAGGAAAACGCAAAGACGGGACGCCTTTCAAAACGGTCGTCACGCCGGACTTTTCCGGAACACGTCCGCAGATCGGCATTCGGCCCAGCCCGGGTCTTACCGTGGTGGAAGCACCGAAGACCGTGAAACCGACCGACACTCCCGTGCAACCGGAGTCCGCCGCCAGTCGCGCAAATCCGGCATTCGAGTGGGGTGATCAACTGGTAAAGGTCGGCGAGACTGAGGTCACCTCGTTCGCACAGTTTCAGGACGTGCTTGCTACGCGAAATGGCGCTGCCACGACCGTCACGGTGAAACGTAAGGGTGCCCCGCTCGAGATTGCCGTCGATTCGAATTACTTCCGGACGCTTGGCCTCCGGTTTGATGCCGCGCCGATCACGGCCATCCAGACGGGCTCGCCAGCGGCGGCCGCGGGTCTCGAAATCGGCGACAAGTTTGCCAAGATCAACGGCAAAAACATCGGCGCAGAAATCGATCCGCTGCGACTGCCGGATGAGTTTGCCCAGCTCGCTGGCCAGTCGGTCGACGTCGTGGTCAGCCGACAGAATCCCAAGGGCGGCCGCATGGATGTGCAGCTGAAGGTCATTCCGGATGCCCGACCCGGCTGGCTTGATCCGCCGGAAGGCGAAGGCGAACCGATCTCTATTCCCGCGATCGGCGTGGCCTTCCATACGATTCCCGTCATTCTGCACGTGGAACCGGACGGTCCCGCCGCCCAAGCGGGGATTCCGGTTCAGGCCAAGATTCAGAGCGTCGAATTCGTCAAGCCGGACGAAGCTGTGACGGATAAAGCGCAGCCGAAAATTGTCGCACTGCATGACGAGAAGAACTCTGAAAAGGCCAACAACTGGGGTTACATCTTTGCAGCACTACAGCGCATGCCCGGTTATCACCTGAAGTTGACCATCCGCGAGAACGATCAGACGCCGCCGCGCGTGGTGACCGTGGTCCCCGCGGAGGACAAAACGTGGCCGTCGCCACAACTCGGGCTGATGATGCAGGTCACGTTGCAGCAGGAGAAAGCCGCAAATGTTTCCGAAGCGATCTCGATGGGGGCCAACCGGGCCTGGAGCACCGTTCTGAATATCTACCTCACGCTGAAGAGCCTCGTTACCGGCCGGTTGTCGCACAAGGAACTGCACGGACCGCTGGGGATCGCCCAGGCGGCATACGAATCCGCCCGGATGGGATTCGTGCCGTTCCTGCTGTTCCTCGGCTTCCTGAGCCTGAACCTCGCGGTGCTCAACTTCCTGCCGATTCCGGTCCTCGACGGCGGCCATATGGTCTTTCTGCTGTATGAAGGCCTCACCGGCAAACGGCCGAGCGAGAAGATCATGGTCGGTTCCTTGTACGTGGGCCTGGCATTCCTGCTGGGCTTGATGGCGCTCGTCCTGTACCTCGACATCGGCCGCCTCTTCACGACCCCGAAGTAACGTCGCAATGAAGCCCGGCATTTTCCTCAATGCCGGGCTTCTGCATTGAATCGTCAACTAACCCGACTGCCCACCGAATCATGCCGGCCAATCTCACTCCGCAGTATCAGAAAACCGAAGAAGAGTACCGTCGCGCGCAGTCTCCGGCCGAGCGTCTCGAAATTCTGGAACGCATGCTGGTACTGATTCCCAAGCACAAGGGGACGGAAAAGCTGCAGGCCGATCTCAAGACGAAGCTCAAGGAGACCCGTGAAGAGCTGGCGGTCGAGAAGTCGGCCCCGAAAACGGTCGGCAAGGTCTATCGATTTCCTCGCCAGGGTGCGGGAACGGTCGTCATCATCGGAGGACCCAACGCCGGCAAGAGTCGCATCCTCAAGGAGCTGACCAAAGCCGAGCCGGAGGTGGCCCCCTACCCGTTCACCACGCGTGAGCCCCTGCCCGGCATGATGGCGTGGGAAGATATTGTCGTACAGTTGATCGACACGCCGCCGGTCACCGAGCACCAGTATGAACCGGCGCTGCTCAACCTCGTCCGCACCGCTGACCTCGTGCTGCTGGCGTTCGATGGCAGCAGCGACGACTCGCCGGAAGAGACCGCCGCTGCGATGCAGCAGTTCACGCAGCGTCACACCTACTTCGCCGCCCTGACCGGTTTCGACGAAGACGATTTCTCCAAGCTGCTGGTGAAAACGCGGCTGGTCGTCACGCGAGGCCAAGATCCAGTGGTGAATGATCGTCTCGAATTCCTGCGGGAATTCACGCCGATCTCATTTCCGGTACTGACGGTGGAACTCGACAATCCCGCTTCCCGCGAATCGCTCCGAAATGAGATCGTCGCCGCGCTGCAGTTAGTTCGACTCTACACGAAGACACCGGGGAAGCCTGCAGACTATTCGGCGCCGTTCACGCTGCCCGTCGGGGGAACGGTCGAGGATCTGGCGGGCAAGATTCACCGCGATCTCGGCGAGAAGGTGAAGTCCGCGAAAGTCTGGGCGTTCGGCAGCAGCGACAGCCGCACGGTCGGCAAAGATCATGTGCTTGCCGACCGTGATCTGGTAGAACTGCAAACGTAACCGGACTTTTCGGGAATCGCCCGCGATGCGTCAGATCGGCACCTTTCCCGACCGTTCCGCGGCCGAACGCCTGCAGGATCACCTGATCGCGAACCGGATGCCGTGCTCGCTGGATGAATCCGACGCCGGCTATGGCGTCTGGATCCACGACGACGATCATCTACCCGCGGCGAAAACGGCGCTTGAGCATTTCCAGCAACATCCCGACGACGAACGTTATCGCACCGCACGGGCGAAGGCCGATGCCCTGCTGCGGGAGCAAGCCGCGGATCGCAAAGCCGCGCGGAAGAACACCGTGCGGATGGCGACGCGGTGGGATCGAGGCGGCGCCGGTGAAACCCCGCTGACGTTCGGCATCATCATCATCTGCCTGTTTGTGTTTGTCGAAACCTGGATGATGTCCGACGAGCACGGTCTGGTCGAACAGCTGATGTTTTCCAAGGACGGCACCTGGAACGCGATCCTCCGGGAGAATGAATGGTGGCGGCTGGTGTCGCCATCGATTCTGCACTTCACCATTTTTCACATCGCGTTCAACATGATCGGCTGGTATCAGCTCGCCGGCTGGATCGAACAGCGCAAAGGGACGGCTTATCTGTTCATGCTGATGATCGCCACGGCGCTGTCGACTGATCTGCTCCAGTTCTGGTCGGGCGGCTGGAGTTTCGGCGGGATGTCGGGCGTGGTGTATGGTCTGTTCGCGTATGTGTGGGTGAAGGGGAAGCTTGACCCCGGTGACGGATTCAGCATTCACCCCTCAATCGCGACGAACTATCTCATTTTCTATCTGCTGTGCTGGATCAACGTGTTCGGCAACGTCGCGAACTTCGGCCACTTCGGCGGTCTGCTGGCGGGCATTACGATCGGGGCGCTTTCCGCAATGGCCCGCAACCGGCGCCGTTGATTCTTCTACCTCGCCCGCAGTGAAATCGCTGCGATGTGCATGCAGCGCGAAAGCTGCAGCCTCATCGCTGAGCCGATTGCTCGGAATTCTTAACCACTGATTCTGCGTGGGCTTGCGGCCGTTCTTAGTTACGGTCCTTGCAAGCGGCACGTCGTTTGATAACGGGCTCTTCAACGAAACGATGACACACGTCTCGGCTGGAGCTCGTCATGTCTTCTCCCACCGAATCACTGACCCCGCAGGCGTCTTTTCTGGAACGGTTTCTGGAGGACCGCAGCATCAAATGGATGCTCGGCCTGGGCATGCTGGTGCTGCTCGGCAGTTCGTTGAAATTCGTCACCGCGCATTGGGAAAGCTATTCCCCGTTCTGGAAATATCTGGTGCTGATTGCCTATACCGCGGCGACGTACGGCCTCGCCGAAATCGGCTTTCATCGCCTGATGCTCAGACGCACCGGAACCGGGTTGTTGGCTCTTGCGCTCTGCCTGCTGCCGATGACGTTTCTCTCACTGCGCTGGGTCGCGCCGACATCGTCACTCACGATCGGGACGGCACTGCACGATATCGGCATCGCAGCGCTGTTTGTGATCAACCTCGGCTTCACCGCGCTGGCGAGCCGCCGCATTCTGCAGACGTTGCTGCGAACCGTGCCGCAGACTTATTGGATCGCCTACCTTGTTCTCTGTGCCAGCGGCGCGTTGGTCCCCGCGCTTCCGTCCGTACCGGTGTTCGCCGCCGCTGTGAGCCTGTGGGCCGTGATGACGGTCGGGATTGTCAAAGTCAATCGGCACGTGTTCTGGCTCGCCGAGGAAGAACGCTGGCCGCGGATCTTCTCGTTCTATCCGACGGCACTGTTAGCCGCACAGTTTCTCACCATCTTCGCCCTGAATTTTGCCCCGGCGCTGTCGGTGCCGTGGTATGGATTTGCGTTGGCACTGGCGGCGATTCCGGTGCTTTTGACGACGGATGCTGCGGCCCGCGTGTACCTCCAACGGACGGGAGCGATTGTGTTCCCGTGGCCATCGCACATCATGGTGCCGTTTGTGATCGGCATTCTGACCTGCCTCGCAGGGCTGGCACTGTCGCTGAGTGATCTGCCAAGGCCGATGGCACTGGTGCCCACGGCGATGCTGTCCGCCGTCTGTTTCGCCAGAGTGGCCCGTCGGACGCGGCATCGTGCTTTCAGCTGGGCGATGCTGTTGTGTCTGCTGATGGCGTACCAGTTCACGCCGGTCTACTTTCAATCGGTCGCCCGGCAGTTCGTGCAATCGTCTGCGGAACTGGTGCGGGAACAGCGACTGCCCTATGCGTTTTACGCGATCACTTATGCTCCCTTCATCGTCGGTCTCGTCCTGGCGGGAAAACGAAAGTCCGAACTGTTCGCGGCTCCGTGTCGCCAGCTTGCCATGGGCCTGGCAACGGTGATGCTCGTCGCATCGTGGACCGATCCCAAAGCCGTGTTTGTCTCGGGGATGGTCCTCGTCGGGTTGTGGGGATTGATGAGATTCCTCCACTCCCGTCTGGCCAGCCAATGGGGGCTCGGCGTGTCGTGGTTGAGCGCCTGTTGCGGGTTGGAAGTCTTCCTGCGTGACATCGTGCAGTGGTCGTTGCCGGCGGACACGTTTTTCTTCGCGGTGACGTTCGGTGCCGGTGTGCTGGAACTGGCGCATCAATGGGTCACACGGCGCCACGGGGATGACGCAGGATTCAGCCCCTATGAACTGCTGAGTGTTGCGACGGCCGGAATTCTCGCGATGCGGTGGATCGAGTGGTACGGCTGGACGATCTCAACCTGGGGAACGCTCGCGCTGATTCCGATCGTGCTGCTGCTGGCGGTTCATCAGCGACGCCGGGCGTATCCGGTTCTGGGTGAAGTGGTGCTGCTGCTCACCGGCTGGGCGGCGCTGCGATACGGGATGGCTCTGGGACTCAGTGTGGCCACCCTCGGCTTGATCGCCGTCATCGTGCTCACGACCGGTTGGGCGCTCTCCCGGGCAATTGCACCGGAGACATCGTCACGGACATTGCAGGCGTTTCATGCCCCGTTGCGACGCGTGACCACCGGTTGCCTCGTGCTCTTCCAGATGACGGTGATCTTCGGGGTCCCGATCCTGCCCGATCACGCATTCACAGCGGCGACCGGAACGATGATCGCGCTGGTCACCGCGTGGAGCTTCCTGTCCGCGGGACGAACTGTCCCGACAACATGGGTCTACGCCGGATGTGTGAGCGTGCTGGTCATCATCGGCCGCGGTTTATTCCTCACGTTGGATACGGAGACCGGTTGGCGTTCACTGCCGGTGGCATGGGTCTTCATCACGTTGCTTGGCGAATTTGTCGCCCGACGGATTGCCGGTCAGGCGACGGACGAGGTCACAGTCCGCGTGGCCAGTCACGTGGACCGTTTCACCCGCGGTTGCCACCTCGGACTTGCCTGTGGAACGCTGCTTCTGCTCGCCTGGCCCGCACGACTAGCCGCCGCGCTGGCGATGATCAGCCTGGCTCGACATGCGACGAAAGCTCGCAACACCTGGATCACGCATGCGGTCGTCGAGCTGAGTTTCCTACAGGTGCTGGTCGGTTTGCTATCAAGCGTCGCAACAGCCGACTTGCTCGTGCAGGTGCCCACCGGCACTTGGGCGAACGTGCAGATCATGGGGACCCTGCTCGCCGCCGTCTGGTGGATGGTGCTGGAGACCCGCGCGGTTCGACGCCTCTTTCCGAACACGGAACTGCTCGATTCGGAAATTGATCTCTGGAAGCTGGTGATCGGATTCAGCACGCTTGCCATTCCGTTCGCTCACACGTTCCCGTTGTCGGGCTTCGAAGTCTTATCGCTGATCAGCTTGTTCGTGCTGCTGACACTCCTTCACTTCCGCGGTGCGCTTCGGCATCAGGACCCTGGAATGGTCTGGCTCGGGTTGATCATCGGTGCGATCGGCGCGGGCTATCTGCTGTACTTCGGCATCCTGCCGGTGTTCGGCGTGGGAAATCTCGGTGCGGGATTAGTGGTCGCCGCGCTGCTGTCCGCTGTCGCTCATCGTTGCCCGTCCTCTTCGAAGTACGCGGTGTTCACCAAGCCGTTCAATACGGTTGGCTTCGTGCTGCCGGGCGTGATTGCCGTGGTCTGCGTCGGCCGTTCGCTGTGGGGCGCCCCGGTCGCGTGGGTCGGACTGCAGAGCCTGATCATTCTTTCCGCGGCGATGTGCTACCTCATCCGCTGGTTGGAAACCGGCGATCGTCTGGGACTGATCATTGCGACGGTGATCTTTAACGCCTCGCAAATGCTGCTTTGGCGCGAGCTGTCGTGGTCCGATCCGCAGCTGTATCTCATGCCGCTGGGCTTGTCGCTGATCGGACTGGCGGAGGCGTTGCCGCGCGAACTGCAGGCCGAGATCAAGACCGCGTTGCGGTATGCCGGAGCCCTGGTAATTCTCGTGTCGCCGCTGTTCCATATTCTCGATGGCGACTGGTTCCCGCTGCTCACGCTGATGGCCGCATCGCTCGGGGTCAGCGTCCTTTCGCTCGGCTTGAAGTCGCGCCCGCTGTTGTACTCCGGCACCGCGTTTCTTGTTGCCGACCTGACCGCACTAGTCATTCGCGGCAGCCTGGAACGAACCGACGTGCTGTGGATCGTCGGGATTGCCTTGGGATCTTCCGTCGTGGCACTCGCCGCGTATTGCGAAAACCATCGCGAAATCGTGTTGCAGCGCATGCGGATGTTGTCCGCGACGCTGCAGACGTGGGCTTGATCCCTGTCCGTGCCCGTGTGTTGAACGAACGATTCTTACTCGAAAGGCAAGATCATGAAATGGCTCGAAAACTTCACGTTGATCATGCGGTCCAGCATCACCTCACTGCGTGAACAGGTGGAAGACCCGGAACGCATGCTGCACCAGGTCATCATCGACATGGATGAAGAGCTGCTGTCGATTCGCCGCAAGGTGGCGGAAGCAATCGCGGATGAAATCCAGTTGCGAAAACGGGTGGAACAGGCCCGGACCGAAGTCACGCAATGGCACACGCGCGCCGCGCAGGCGGTTCAGCGCCAGGATGCGATCGTCGCGGAAGCCGCACTGCATCAGAAGCATCTCGCTGATGAGCGTGCGCAGGGACTGGCCACCGAGCATGCGAAACAACTGACGGAGACGACGCGGTTGCAACAGGCCGTGCGCGATCTGGAAGACAAGATCCGCCAGGCGCGACAGAAGCAGGCGTTGTTGTCTGCCCGGCTCGTGCGTGCCGAATCAAGCACACGCATCTCTCAGGCCCTGAACAACGTCAACAGTTCGTCCGCATTCGCGCAGTTCGAGCGGCTCGAGAAACGCGTCGATCGGGCCGAAGCCCTCAGCGAGGCATATGACCGGCTGGATGGCAAAGATCCCGATGCCGAGGAACTGGATCGCCAGTTTCAGGAGCAGACGCGTCGGGAAAAAGTGCAGGCGGAACTTGCCGCCTTGCAGGCTCAGAGCGGTGCCTCCACGTAACAAGTCGACGATCACCGGTGGAGAAATGGGTCTCCACCGGAAATGACCCGGTGCCCATGGGAACCAGCGCATGGCCGCCCGTGATGATTCCTCGATGCCAGTGGCGTTCACCGGCTTGTGGCGTCTGCTGCGAGACAGCTGGCAGTTACTTCAGAGCTGGTGGAACGTCGACCGCATTCGTGCTTCACCCCGAGAAGGTGCGTTTCTGCGGTTACCAGCGAACTCGATTCTTCAAATCGACGGAGAATCCTGGATCATCGAGACCCGCTGGGTTTGTCATGGAGTGACCGGACCTCTGGTACGGTTTCACTGCAGCAATGGTATCACGACGGCGACGCTGGAAGTTCGTCCGTCACCGTTCGGAAACGAACAGTTATCTTGGCGATCGGGCCCGAATGTCCGCGATTTGCACCCCGGCGAGATCGAAGTCTACGAATCGGCACGCTGATGTCGTACGCTAGTGCTGCACTTCTTGTCATGCTGTCTGACTGTTTCATGGGAGCAACGTCTTGCAGGCGATCGCCCTCGCTGCGGGTCTCGGCCTGACCGTGGATTCCGTGCTCCTCGTTGCCTTGGCCGAAGGCCGCAATCGCCGCGTGCGGCAAGGCTGGATGATCGTGCTGGCGCTTTCGGCGTGGTGTTGGCATGCCGGCGCTGCGGTCTATTTTCTTCTGGAAGATGCCCCCGAGTCCCCCTTCGCCGGGGCGCGCTGGTTCGCCATGACGCTGATGGTTGTCGGCCTGCTGGGGATGCCGTGCAGCCTGATGCATGCTGTCGTGCGTCTGGCAACGACGGGCTGGTTTGGGGCGCCGCAACGGCGCGGGTATGAACCGCTGCTTTACGCGCCGGTGCTGCTGGTCGTCCCTATTGCGAGCTCGTTACAACATCAGCCGGCGTTAAGTTTCCTCGCACAGGTTGAGCCGCTGGTCATCCCTTATCTCGCGGCGACGACCGCTATCTCGATTCTAGCGGCGGTCATTCTGTGGCGTGCGTCCCGAACCTCTGATTTGCCCGCCGGTCGCTCGTTTCTTCGCGCCTTAGCGATTGTTCTCATTGTGATCACCGTCACACTGAATGGGCTGCTGTTATGGATGCTGCCGCGGTGGCCTGATTCGTTCACCGCGTACTACATCATTCTCGTGCTGTTGCCGTTGCCCCCCGCGCTGCTGTTTGCATACTTCGTGCTGCGATACGGGTTCCTGCCGCTGGTGCTCGAGCGAACGGTTGTCTATGGCGGGATTATCGTCGCCACGGTCCTGATGCATCGGAGCATGATTCTGCCGATCGAAGCGGCGTGGGGGACGCGCTTCGGAATCGATCTGTTGTGGCTCGAAGTCGCAGTTGGCGGCGTCCTCATTCTTGGCTATCAGCCGCTACGCCGTCGGGTCCGCGAGGCCATGCGGTACCTCACCAGCACGTCCGTCCGACAGTTCCGCCGCGAAGTGCGCGAGTTGTCCGTCGAGCTCGCCGCACGGGGCGGGCATTCACCGCATGATCTCGCAAACTGGATGGTGAGCAAACTGTGCCATCTTCCCGGTGTCGCTGCTGTGCAGATCTTTGTAGAGGACTCCTACGGAAAGAATTGCTGGCGGGCCTCCTCCGCGGAGCTGCTTTCGCCGGATCTACTGCGTGAGGTGATGACCGATTGGACGCCAGGGCAGCAGATTCTGTTTGCCGATCAAGCTCCGAGCCGCCGTCTGACCGACGCCCTACTGCGTCAGCGAGTCACCCTGCTGATTCGCACCGAGTACGAAGGCCTGAAGAATCTGTGGGCGCTGCGGATCAATGCCGGCAGCGAGGGCTGGGACGAGGAAGAGCTCACGTCGCTCGTGCTGCTCAGCGAACAGGCGATCGCCGCCGTCCGGCACGGTCTCGTCCAGGAAGCCCGCGCGTCCGCTGAACGTCGCGCCTGGCAGGCGGAGAAACTCTCCGCGCTGGGATTGCTCGCCGGGTCGCTGGCCCATGAAATCAAGAATCCGCTGTCGTCGATCAAAACCTTGACGAGCGTCGCCATCGAAGAGTGTTTACCCGGATCCGAGCAGGCGGAATCACTCCGCCTCGTGCTGCAGGAGATCGACCGGCTTTCCCGGACGACGCATCAACTGCTGGGATTCGTGCGATCCGACTCGCCTGCTGCAAACAGTACATCCACTGATGTCATTCAAGTTTTGACCGCGACCGTGCAGATCATTCAGCATCGAGCACGGCAGCAACAGGTGGAATTGACGATTTCGTCGCCGATGCCGGTGGTCTTCGTGCCCGCATCGCGCGAGGCGTTGCAGTCGATCGTGCTGAACCTGCTGCTCAACGCTGTGGAAGCATGCCGACCCGGAGGAGCGGTGAGGATCAATGTGTCACAGGAAAATGCCTGTGTGCAGATGGAAGTCCGCGACAACGGTGTCGGAATCCCGGTGCCGATTCAGGATCAGCTGTTTGAGCCTCTGGTGACGACGAAAGCCGACGGCACGGGCCTGGGGTTATACTTGGTGGCGCAAACGCTTCGCGATCTGGATGGCGAGATCGCGGTTGAAAGCGTACCCGAACGGGGTACGGTCTTTCGGGTGACTTTGCCGGCAATCGAACAAGGTCGCGATGGTGAACGAACTGCAGATTCTGATTGTCGATGACGAAGCGGCCGCCCGCACGGGGATGCGCCGGGCGCTCAAGCGCGACGGCTTGATCATTGACGAATGCGGCGACG
>DASRYX010000100.1:0-2057 GCA_035686985.1 Planctomycetaceae bacterium
GCAGAGTCCACCCTACGGCGACTGCGTTAAGGCGACGGCGTCGGCGACGCGGATCGTGCCTTCGTAGATCGCGCGGCCGATGATGGCACCGACAAGGTTCGGTTGGCGATTTGCAATCTGCACCAGCGTGCGGACATCGTCGAGCGTGGTGACGCCGCCTGACGCGATAACCGGCAGGCCCATCGCCGCGAACTGTTCCAGCTCCTGCAAGGTGCCTGAGTCTACGCCCTGCATCATGCCGTCGTTGGCAATGTTAGTGTAGATCACGGCGGCGAGCGGAATGCCCACGAACTGCTTCGCGAGATCCATCGCGGATGTTTCCGAAACGTCGAGCCAGCCCGCAGTGGCGACTTTGCCGTTCCGAGCGTCGAGCCCTAAAGCAATCTGACCGGGATGGCGTTGGGCCAGGTCGCGGAACCATTCCGGTTGCTTGAGTGCCGCGGTCCCGATGATCGCGCGATCGATGCCGATGTCGTTCAGCACGAGATTCACGGATGCATCGTCGCGCAGTCCGCCGCCGAGTTCGCACGGGATTTTCACCGCCGCGACAATCGCCCGCAGCGCGTCGATGTTCACGGGCTTTCCCGCCTTCGCTCCATCGAGATCGACGAGGTGCAGCCGCGTCGCCCCTTCGGCTTCCCAGCGTTTGGCCATCTCCGCGGGCTGATCACTGAAGACCGATTCCTGGGCGTAGTCCCCCTGCCGCAACCGCACGCACTTCCCACCCCGCAGATCGATCGCCGGCAGAATTTCCATTGGTCTTTCCCTGTCACGAGCCCGAAGCGCAAGCGACGGGTGCATTCTTCTTTTAAGAACCCGTCGCTCGCGCTCCGGGCTTGTAACGCGTCACAGTCCGATGAAGTTTGTCAGCAGTTGCAGGCCGACTTTCTGGCTCTTCTCGGGGTGAAATTGTGTGGCGTACACATTGCCCCGCGCGATCGCCGAGACGAACTCCACACCGTAGGTTGTCTTCGCGGCGACCAGCGAACTGTCTTTCGGTCGCACATAATAACTGTGCACGAAATAGACCGAAGATTGCGGAGGAATGTGCGCGAAGAGCGGGATCTGCGGCTGGGCGTACTCGAGGGTGTTCCAGCCCATGTGCGGCACCTTCAATCCCAGGTCGGACGGGAACCGCACGACGTCGCCCGCAAAGACACCCAGGCCCGGCCACTCGCCATCTTCGTAGCTCACGTCGAACAACATCTGCAGCCCGAGACAGATGCCGAGGAACGGCTTGTCGGCCTGAATGTGCTGCCGCAACGGCTCCACGAGGTCGAGCCGCTGCAGTTCATGGATCGCATCGCGGAACGCGCCGACGCCGGGGAGGATCAGCTTCGATGCCGCGCGGATTGCTTCGGGACTCGTCGCGATGTGCGCCGTCGCACCGAGCTTCTCGCAGGCCTTCTGCACGCTGCGAAGATTGCCCATGCCGTAATCGACGATGGTGATGGAGTTGGTCATTGGTCAGTTGTCATTCGTCATTGTTAACGGTGTGGATCGCCGCTTGCGGTTTCGCGTCGCGCGCTGATAGCACTCAGTGTTCTCGTGACGCGGCGCGAAACCGCAAGCGGGGCTCAACCCTTTCTCCAACGTTGTTCGTGAGTGCGGCCGCGGCCGGCGTGTTCTCCGGGCCAGCGCACCGGTGACATCGGGCCGACACCGGCGTGCGGGTCCTTGTTCGCGAAAAACGTTAACTGGTCGGCTGAGGTCCATTCTTCCACGAAGTCGGGTTCATACAGCGGGATTCCGAGCATCCATTTCACGCCCTGAGTCAGCCACAGCAATCCCGTCAGCATGACCGCCGTCAGAACCGCAAACGCGATGAGGAAAATTCCCAGTTCATAATACCGCTGCATAACGGGAAAGAGCCATTTCCACGACAGCAGCACCAGCATAGTCGCGATGCTGAGGTACGGCCCGAACGGAATCTCGCGACCCGGTCGAAACATTCCCCGTCCGACCACGGCGATGAGCGCGACCGTGCAGGCAACGAATGGGATGAGGATCATCGGCTGCCAGCCGAGAAACGTGCCGATCATCGCCATCAGCGTGAC
>DASRYX010000101.1:0-2228 GCA_035686985.1 Planctomycetaceae bacterium
ACGCCCGCCCTACGGTATCGATCTGCTCGTCGACAATGTCCATCTGCATCTTGAGTTCATCGACTTCCGCGAGCACCTTCGCCCCGATGGACAGAAACCCTGTCGCGATCAACTGCTCGCTGTGCTGCGCGTCATTGGCGAATGGCAGCAGGTCCCCCGCGAGTTGTTCAGTCACAAACTGATCAAACGGCTTGTCCGCATTGAAGGACTGCACGACATAATCACGGTAGCGCCAGGAATTCCCATACGCGACGTTTTCATCCAGCCCGTTGGAATCGGCGTACCGCGCGACATCGAGCCAGTGCCGGCCCCAGCGTTCACCGTACGCCGGTGAGGCCAGCAGATGGTCGACCACACGGGCGAACGCCTCGGGCGAATCATCCGCGAGAAACGCCGTCATCTCTTCTGGAGACGGCGGCAATCCAATCAAGTCGAAGGTCACGCGCCGTAGCAGAGTCCGTTTGTCAGCGGGAGCACTCGGCGTCACACCCGCCGCTTCCATATTGGCGAGCGTGAATTCATCCAGCGGCGATTGCACCCAGGTTGTGTCTTTCACGACCGGTCGCACCGGCCATTGCGGCGGCTGGAATGACCAATGGTTCGGATCGCGCGCCGGTTTGCCCGTCGTTTTGGTTTCCGGATAGTACGCTCCATCCTTGACCCACTGCGTGAGATCGGCGATTTGCTGGTCGGTGAGCTTACCCTTCGGCGGCATCGAGAAATTCGGATCGGTCTGCCGGATCGCGAGGATCAGCGGACTTTCATCCGGCTTGCCGATGACGAT
Organism: Planctomycetaceae bacterium; assembly: GCA_035686985.1. Lineage (GTDB taxonomy): Bacteria > Planctomycetota > Planctomycetia > Planctomycetales > Planctomycetaceae > DSVQ01. Next base: position 785 of record DASRYX010000101.1, read on the forward strand.
CGCCGGGCCGGTGTCGCCGCCTTTGAGCATCGCGGCGGTGGAATCAAGCCGCAGACTTCCCCATTGTTTTTCAACGCCATGACACTTCTGGCAATGCTCGACCAGCACCGGCCGTACGCTGGTTTCAAAGTGCTTGATCTGCGCCGGCGACGGCTCCGCGGCGAGTGCGGCCGACGCAAAGACTCCATACATCACCAGCCAGAGAACTCGAAATCGCAAGTCACTCTCACAACAGTCCGGTCAAGTTCACCCTCGCCTTCCAGTTTAGCGTGAAGTCTTCACGACGGGCGCGATCAGTTTCGACGAAAACTCTTTGTCGTGACGAACCGTGTTGGTCGCGACGACGGCGTCGTCGGGGAAATCGATGGTCAGCGGTTTGCCGTTCTGCGGGTTCGGCTCGTAAAACGGGGCCCCCGTGCTGGCGAGGGTCACGCGGATGCGATGCCCCTTATTGAAGATCTGGCTGAGCGATCCGACATCGAACGCGACCTTCGCGACTTTGCCCGGCTCCAAGGGGACTTCTTTCTCATAGCCCTCGCGATACCGAGCCCGGCGGACGTAATCGATGATGAGCATCGAGCGGCCGTCGGGATACACATCGGTGACCCGCACGATGACATCGGTGTCCTTCGCTGTCGACGTGAGATAGATTTCGGCCTGCACCTTGCCGGTCCACTCCACCGCTTCGGTCAACGGTTCGCTGGTGAAGGTGAGGACGTTCTTCTGCGACTCAAACGGGCGTGCATCTTTGGCACCGGGGAAACCGCTGGTGGCGGGTATCTCGGCCGGATGTAACGGGTCGGAGATCCACGCAGTTTCACTACGCTCGACAGTGGGCTGTTGCGTGTTCAGCTTGCCATCGGCCTGGAGAAAATACTTCGTCGGCCGCGAGGGAATCGGCCAATCCTTCGCCGAGCGCCACTCGTTTCCGGGTGCGTCTTTCTCGCCCACGGCTCCCATCACGTAATACCGGACGGCGGGATCGCGATCGACGCCGTTGTCCACGCCTTTCAGGTAATGATCGAACCATTTCCCCATGTGCGTGAGCATGTCGAAGTTCGCGTTGTCGGGATACGTCAGCTCGTTCACCTTGGCCTGTTTGTTGAAGCGGCCGTGCAGCCAGGGGCCGATGTAGAGCTGCTGCTTGCCGCGTGAGTTCGGGCCGCCGTGATGTTGCCGGCCGACGTAGCTGTCGATCGAACCGACGGACATGAAGTCGTACCAGCTGCCCACAGTGAAGCACGGCACATTCATCTTGGAAAAATGCTGGGAACAGTCTTCCGCCGCCCAGTACTCATCAAATGTCGGATGGGCAAACCACTCGTTCATCAGGGCGCGATTGTGTTCGGGCACTCGGCACACCTCGCCCATCTTGATGAAGCGTTGCGGCCGCGTGGTTCCGCCGATGCGGTAGCCCTCATGATAAAGACTCAACCCGGTATCG
>DASRYX010000102.1:0-2681 GCA_035686985.1 Planctomycetaceae bacterium
CAGCACTTCCGGCCGGGCCGCACGGCCGATCCGCTCGATCTCCGCGCCTTGCACAAAGATCGCCGCTTCCAGCGAGCCCGAGGTCTGCTGGCAGGAGAGAGTCAGATCGTGCCGGCCTGACTCCACCGGCGTGAAAGGAGCCGTAAACTCGCCCCATTCCTCGCCGGTCGAGGTGAATCGCACCGTCTGCACTTTGCCCGAAGGGGCCACGATCCGGGCCACGACATCGCCGGCCGCCAGCGGCTCGCCGCTCCGCTCCATGACGTTGGCTTTAAGAATCACCGTCTGGCGAATCTGCGGCTGCTCGGGCGAGTAATAGAGACGCATCGTTTCGCCTTTGGCCATGTTCCGCTGATAGGCCATCCAGCGAACCACCTGCCCCCAGAAGCGGTAGTGATATTTGTCCTCGACGCCCTTTCGCCAACGCCACGCTCCGTCGGTTCCCATGAAGAGGACCTTGCCCGCGCCGAAGGTGCGTGTCGCCAGGAGCGGAATGCGGCCGTGTTCGTTGGAAACGTCCTGATGCACGGCGAGGACTTCGGATCCCGCTTTCGCCCGCATGGCCGCGGCGTACCACTGGAAGCCCGGCAGGCTTTCCCAGACTTCGATGTTGTCTTCCTGCGTGTCCGCGAGTTTGGTGAGCAAACTGCGGCGGCCGAGTTCGGTCAGCTCGAAATGGCTTGGCGTACGCGATCCCCAACCGCCGGGCTGGGCCTGATCGAACACCACCGGACAGAGGTCAGCGAGCTCGGTTTCCATCAGCGACATCATCCGCCCCTGAAAGCCCGGCATGAACACCAGACCGCTCGCCTGATGCTCCACAATCCCTTTCAGCAACCGGCAATCTTCCGGTGAAAGCTGGTTGTCCTCGAGGCCGACATCGCCGAGGAAGACGACATCGAACTTGCCGAGTTCTTCCAGGCCTTGCGGGAACTGCTTGATGTAATCCTTGTTGCCGCCGCCGACCTTCGCCAACCCCGGCTGGAAGAGTAAACACGACAGCTCGACACCCGGATCGCGCGAGAGGGCATTTCGCAGATAGCGGTACTCCCATCGCGGGACGGATTCGACCACCAGCACTTTCAACTTTTCTTCGCGGATGACAATGGGAGCGGAAATCATATTGTTGTCGGCGAGGAGTTCATCCGCGTGCTTAGGGACATCCAGCGTGAGCGTGTAATCGCCCGGGGCTTTCGGTTTCCAGATCAGCCATTCACTCGTGCGACCCATCGGGGCGATGCGGATTTCCTTGGTGACCGTCTCGCCGTCGGTCGATTTGAGAGTGACCGTGGCTAGGTGTTCCCGCGGGAGCGTGCTTTCCACGGTGAAGGGAATCCGCACCGATTTGCCGGTGATGCCGAAGGTGGGGGCGTCGAGACTGAGCAATTCCACATCGGGAAGGCGCGAGGAACTTCCCGCGGGGACGGCGAAGACGGGGACATCTTTGAGTCGCAACGCTGCGGCGGCCTGCACGGGGGGATCACCTTCGTTCCAGTCGCCATCGGACGCCATCACGACGCCGCGGAGATTCTTCACGTCTTTCGCAACGGTGGCGAGCGGATCATGCAGGTTGGTCCCCCCGTCTCCAGTCCCCGCTGACGAAAACGGTTCAATCACGACCGTCATTTTCTCCTGCAGCGATTGCCAGAAGGCCGGGTCGATCAGCTTGGCGATTGCCTCCCGCCGGGTGATGACCGACGACGAGGCGGTGTCACGGCTGCTGACATCGCGGGTGTCCATGCTCGCGGAATCATCCCACAACACGGCGACCGTGGGCTTGTCCTCGGGGCGGTACTCTTCGACCCATTCCGGCTGGTTGAACAGCACGACCACCAGCGCGACCATCGCGAACCGCAGGAGTTCGAGCAGGCCGTAATCACGGCGATAACCGCTGCGATGCCAGGCCCAGTAACACAACCCCGCGGTGATCAGCAGAATGAGAACCGACGCCACGAGCGACCATGGTGACCACAGAAACGTCAGCGTGCGAACCGTGTTCATGCCGTGGCTCCTGCTGATGCCACGACATTGCCGGGGCGGTGGAGTTTGGGCAGACACAATGCGGCTTCGGCGATGAGCGCGATCAGCATCGCCATCAGAAACACCCGCCAGATTTCCTGAATCAGCGAGTTCACATTCCCGGCCTGATCATCGACGCGGACGAAATTTAGATCACGGAAGAGTTCATTGACGCGCCCATCCTGCAACGCGACGGCCGCATCTTCGCTGTCGGGCCGATTGACGGCGAGCAGGTAATCCTCGAAACCGTAGGCTCCGCGGTGATACGTCGGCTCAGTCGACAGGCCTTCGGCGTCTTCAGAAAGCCGATTCCACGTGGCGGGCAATTCAGCATCGGCGGGACCAGCGTCGAACTGCCTCGCACGACTGAGTACAGCGGCCCCAGTCGCCAGCGCCCGTTGCACGAAGGCGTAGAGCACGACACCGTTTGTCGCCAGTGACGAATCGCGCGAGGCGGGGGTCGTTGTCCAGAAATACGCCCCGCCGCGCTTCGTCGGCACCCGTGCGACGAGCGGTGCGCCGCCGATGAGCGTTGCCAGCGGTGTCATTTCCCCTTCGAGCTTGCAGTAGGAAAAGACTTCCAGTTGACCGACCGGCAAGGCCGCGCCGCTGAGCGTCCGTGACAGCAGATCTTCATCGCCGCGCCAGGTTTCGACTGACCA
>DASRYX010000103.1:0-11095 GCA_035686985.1 Planctomycetaceae bacterium
CGAATCCGCATGCAGAATCGTGGGGGTGTCGTGCGGCGTAAAAGAGTCCGAAACTCGGGAGACCTGTTGATCCATCAGCGCAAACTCAGAGTCGTACATCGTTACGAAGAGCCAGAAAGGGCCGTTTTCGGGAACAGTCGCTGGTGACATCGGAGGAGGTCGCGCTGGACCCAGGCGGGAAAACCGGCGGTTACAGATTAAGGCGACAACGAGTGAAAAACCCCGCAAGGATTTTTTTCAGCCCACAGTGTGGAAATCAACAAAGTCAGTGGACAGAATGGGTTGTGCTGTTTTCTCGTACAGAACAACAACTCCGATATCAGCCCATCCGGATGGGTGGCGGACGATATGGCCGACAACGCACTCGAAATCACGCGGCTGTTGAGGTCGTCGTCGTCGGGAGATTCTGCCGCGACCACGCGGCTGCTGGAGTTGATGTACGACGCCCTGCACAACCAGGCCGTCCAACTCTTCAACGACGAACGGGCCGGGCACACGCTCCAGCCCACCGCGCTGGTGCATGAATCATTCCTTCGTCTTACGGGGATCGACGAGATTGAATGGCAGAGCCGCCGCCATTTTCTCCTGGTCGCGTCCACGATGATGCGACGGATTCTCACCGACCATGCCCGGTCGCGAAAGCGGTTGAAGCGGGGCGGGGCCTGGCACAAGGTGGCGGAAATCGACGAGCGTCAGTTGTCGCTCTCCAGTGACGACGATGTGCTCTCCGTGCACGAGTCGCTGGAAAAGCTCGAGAAGATCGACGCCCGCCAGGCGCAGATCGTCGAACTGCGATTCTTCGGCGGCCTCAGTCACGCAGAGGTCGCCGAGGCCCTCGGGCTGTCCCTCCGCACGGTGGAGGCCGAATGGGCTTTCGCCAAAGCGTGGCTGCGAAAAGAACTCAGTGCCTGAAGGTCGGTCGCTACGCCACGGGCAACCAATCGACACGGCACATCGGCATCAAGATGAATGACCCCCACAACCCCGATCCGCACTTGGACGACTCCCTGTTCGCCCCGTGGAACTGGACTGTCACCGAGCAGATCGGCTGCCTGATCGGCACCGCGTGCTTCCTCTTCGCCGCGACACTGTTTCTGTTAGGGGTGGTCCACGCGATCCGCTGAAAAGTCTCGGCAGCACCATCGTTTCCTGACGGCACCACTTACCATGTCGAAGCTTTTCCGTCCGTGTCAGGTGAAACCCGGTTTCCTTATGCAGCCGGCCCGGAAACAATTCCCGCCCATATATTGAATGGAGTTGGACCGATCGGATGTCAGAAAAGCCCCTCTCGTCGACGCCCTCGCAACGGACGATCGAAGAACTGCTGGACGAATTCTCCCGCGTCAACGCGGAGGCGGAGGCACTGCAGGCCCGGTTAGCCGAAATCGAGCGGCAACTCGAGCAGCGCGGCATCCCGCGGCATCGGGATTCGTCCGGCGAAGACACCGTCGAATTCTGAAACCTGCGTTTTCGCTGGTCGAATCGGAGGGCGAACGTCAACCGCCGTTCGGAGTGGGGCGTTCAGCACCCGATGACGATCACCACCAGCCACGTCGAGCGGAACAATCTGACCATCCGCACGTTCATGCAGCGCTTCGCCCGGCCCACTCTGGGCTTCTCCAAGAAGCTGCCGAACCTGTGGGCCGCCGTCGCCTTGCATGTGTTCTTCTACAACTTCTGCCGGATTCACGGCAGCCTGAAGATGACGCCAGCGATGAAAGCCGGGGTGACCGACTGGCTGTGGAGTCTGGAAGATTTGTTCGGGTGAGAAGACCCAACACGATTGCGCCGTCGATAAGAGAACCCACCGCAGGCTAGATGCACGATTCCGCGAGACTCAACACCCCCTCGCGAACCGCGCAGTGGAACAGAGAGGACACGTCTTCCCTGCTGACTATAATGCGAGCGTTGACAGATCTTCTCAATTACGGAATGGCTGCTTTGACCGCTTCTGCTGAACCTGTTGCCGTTGATCACGCTGTCGGCTGGCGATTCGATAATACTTACGCGCGACTTCCGCAGGTTTTCTTTACTGCCGCTCGGCCGGCGAGCGTGCGCGAACCGGGCGTGTCGTTGTTGAACTTCGCTTTGGCAGACGAGCTCGGCCTGAAGTTGCGGGATCTCCCTGCCACAGAGGCGGCGAAGCTGTTCGCCGGACAGGTTCTGCCGGACGGGTCACAGCCGATCGCGCAAGCCTATGCGGGTCACCAATACGGACATCCGACGATGCTCGGCGACGGCCGGGCGATCCTTCTGGGTGAGCATCGGACCCCGACGGGACAGCTCGTCGACATTCAGTTCAAAGGGCCCGGACAGACGCCGTTCTCGCGTCGGGGTGACGGCCGGGCGGCGCTCGGACCGATGCTGCGGGAATATGTCATCAGCGAGGCGATGCACGCTCTCGGCATTCCGACCACGCGCAGTCTGGCGGTGGTCACGACGGGCGAAACCGTCTACCGGGAAGCCCCGTTGCGCGGAGCCGTCCTGACCCGGGTCGCCGCGAGTCACATCCGCGTGGGGACGTTTGAATATGCCGCGCGATGCGGAGACCCCGACGCAGTGAAGATCCTCGCCGATTACACCATCGAGCGGCAATACCCGGAACTGGTCGCGTCTCCGCAGAAGTACGTGGATTTTCTGCGGGCGGTGATTGATCGCCAGGCCGCGCTGATTGCGCAGTGGCAGATGGTCGGCTTCATCCATGGGGTGATGAACACCGACAACACGGCGATCTCTGGCGAAACGATCGACTACGGTCCGTGCGCGTTCATGAACACCTACGACCCCGCGACCGTGTTCAGTTCGATCGATCGCCACGGTCGCTATGCCTACGGTCAACAACCGGCGATCGCCCAATGGAATCTGGCGCGGTTTGCTGAATCATTGCTCCCGCTCATCGATCAGGACGATGACAAAGCCATTGCCATCGCCACGCAGGCCCTTGAACACTTCGAGACGCTGTTCAACGATTACTGGCTGGCGGGAATGCGACGGAAGCTGGGGCTGCGAACCAGCGAGGCCGACGATCGGCAACTCGTGCAATCGCTGCTCGACTGGATGCAGTCGGCGAAGTGGGACTTCACCAACACCTGGCGTGATCTGTCCGAAGGGAACACCGCTGCGGAGTGTTATCGAGCCACGGATTTCGAGTCCTGGCAGTCACGCTGGCAAGAGCGACTCCAACGCGAAGGCACCACGCTCGTCGCAGCACACGCGACCATGCAGACAGTGAATCCCGCGGTCATTCCGCGGAATCATCGGGTCGAGGAGGCGTTGCTCGCCGCGGAGCAGCGCGACGATTTGACGCCGTTCCATCGGTTGGTGGCGGTGCTGACAAGTCCGTACACAAGTTCTCCCGACACGGACGAGTACCGAACACCGCCGGTCGATGAGGCCGGATACCGCACCTTCTGCGGCACCTGACGGCCCCCGGTGCAAATCCGTTTCCGGACCGTGTTAAAACCGGTCTACCCTGAAAAACTCACTTCTGGTAGTTTTCGCGGGCCAAAATGGCGGCACGTTCAATTATCGAGAGGCGCAGTGGCATGGATGCAACGGCGAAGTGGGCGCGAGGTGTGTGGGCCGGACTCATCGCGCTGGCATCGATCGCAGGCGTTGCCGCCGCGCAGAATTCGGATGCCAGTATCACGCTGGTGACGCCGGGTGCCGCGCCGCAAGCGGTCTTCCAGTATCAGTTTGCCGCCGGGCAGTATGCTCATTTCGAGGTGGATCAGAACCACGTCGTCCAGACCCAGTTCGATCAGGGGAACGAGCGCGTCGTCAACCAGATGCTCGCCCAGAAGAACTATCGCGTCGTTTCGGTGGAAACCGACGGCACCGCGGTGCTGGAACCGATGGTCAGCAAGGTCCGGATGTCGGCGAAGTTCAACGAAACCGAGCCGATCGTTTATGACAGCACCGAAGGCGGGGCAGCCTTGCCGCAATTTCAATCGATCCAGGCCACGGTCGGCCGGCCGGTCGCCCGGATGACCTTTGCCAGCAACGGTCAGCTGCTCAAGATCACCCCGCTGCAGGGGGCTCCCGATCAGATCGCCAAAATGGCGGCGAAGACCGATCCCACGGCGAATTTCCTCGTTGTCTTTCCGAAGGAACCGATCGGTGCCGGCGCGGTCTGGCGTGACAAATTCACCGTTCAGGTGACCGCGGGCGAAGGCATTGCCCCACCGGTCAAAATGCAGCGTGAGTACCAGATCACAAAGCTAAACGGCTCGGTCGCAACGATCAGTCTCAAGACCTCGATTCTGACCCCGCTCCAGAACCCCAAAGCCGAGGCCCAGCTGCTGACCCGGCAATTGAGCGGCACGATCGAGTTCGACACGGCCCGCGGACTGATTCTGAGTCACACGACCAAAGCCGAAGGCAACGTGGTCGAAGCCTTCGGTCCGAAAACGATGTACTACTCAAAGATGGAAACGAAAGAGCGGCTCGTTCCCGCGGCTGGCGGCGTCCAACCCGCGACCTTGAAGGAAATCGGGGCGACGAACTGAAATCGCGGCGAATCGTGCGCAACGAATCGACAAACGAACACAACGCAGCATCCCAGTGAGTGGATTGACGGGTTTCCCCTGCCTCCTATAATTCCGGCACTGGTAACGGGTTTTATCCCGGTTCGAGATCTTCGAACGGACCCGTGAGCCATCGCAGGTGAGAAAAGGTTCAGTCATGGCTGGCGACGTATTGGAGTTCACAGACGACAATTTCCAGGCCGAAGTGGTGCAAAGCACCGAACCGGTCCTCGTGGACTTCTGGGCTCCCTGGTGTGGCCCCTGCCGCATGCTGGCCCCGACGGTCGATGAAATTGCGTCCGAGTACAAAGGCCGCGTGCGGGTCGGAAAAGTGAATACGGACGACAACCCGCAGGTCGCCTCAAGCCTGGGCATCAGCGGGATTCCGACATTGATGGTGTTTAAGGGCGGTGAAGTGGTCGAACGCCTCGTCGGCCTGCAGCAGAAGCCACGGATCGCCAGCGCCCTCGATAAGCATTTGTAAGACACCCGTTCGGCGTCCAAGGATGGCACGCCGGCACTGACTTCGGTTCGAAGGGGAAGGATTCCCGGTTATGGAACCGCACGATTCCATTGCATCCAGTTCCGATCGCCCGACCGAATCCGCGTCGGGCGATCGTCTTTCTGATCGCGGCTACCGTCTGGATGGCCCGCATCGCGACTTCTCCGCCAGCGAACCGGTTCCTCGCCCTGCGCGGCGTGATATGGTCTCGGATCTGATGGCCCAGCTTCTGCAATTGCAGGCAGACGTCGCGCAGCAGGATGATCGCGAAGCCGCTTTCGCCGAACGCGAACAGCGTCTGCATGCCGAGCGAGCTGAGTTTGAGCGCTGGCGGACCGAGCAACGACAGGTTCAAGACGCTACCGAAGCCCGTCTCAGTCTGCGCGAGCAGGCACTGCTCGAAGGTGAAGAACGACTGGTCACGCAGGAAGAAACGCTTTCCGAGCGTGCCGCCGAAATCGATGCCACTTGGGCCAATCTGCAGCGTGAGCAGGCAGCGCTGGACGAAAGCCGTAACGCCATCGAGAAAGAGTTTGCGGCGCTCCAACAGGACCGGGCCTCACTGAGCGCACAACTGCAATCAGAACTGGCCGCCGATCGGGAAGCGATTCTGCAGGCGCAGCTGGTGCTCGAAGAGCGGGCTCTCGCGCTGGACGATGCGGACACGCAGGCGCGTGCGCGGAATGACGCCTTGCTGCAGCAGGAGCGGCAGGGACTCTGGCAGACGCTTTCACTGGAATGGCAGCAGCGACACGCCGCGTTCGAATCCGAACGCAATCAGTGGGAAGCGCAATGCGCACAGATCCAGACACTCCTCGAAGAACAGCGCACGGCGTGTCAGCAGGCGTTCGATCAACTGGATGCGGAGTTAGCCGCGCGTCGTGACGCCGCTGATGCGGAACTCGCGGAGCGACAGGCCGCCGTCGAAGAAGAAATTGCGGCTGCTCGTCAGCACTGGGAGCAGACGCAAGCCACGGCCGCCGCCGATCTGCAGCGTGACCGCGGGGTTCTCGAAAGCCGGTTGCGGTTCCAGCAGGAACATCTCGAAAAGACGCGCATTGATCTGGAACGCCTGCAACTTGATTTCCGCAAGGAACGACAGCAGGAACGACACCGACTGGAAGAGCTCGATCAGCAGTCCCGCCGCCGGTTAGTTCAACTCGCGTTGTACCGGGACGCGCTCGGCGAACAGGCCAAATCGCTTGACCGGGAAGCGGCGACATTTCAGAAGGTTCGCCGGGCGTGGGACGATTCCGTGGCCACCAGCCGGGCGTTATTCGAAGCCGAGCAGTCACAGTGGAAGCAGGACGCGGAGCGGCAGCGCATCGAGATCACGCGGCAGCAGGACGCCTTGTCGAAGCTCTCCGAGAACATCGAGGGCCGCCGTCAGCGCCTTGAAAAACTTCGCCTCGAGCTCGAAGAAACGCACCGCAACAACCTTGAGCTGCGGCTGGCGGTCGAAGAAGCGTGGGCCCAGATCGCACAGGCTCTGGGGAGCGACGAAGAAGCCCGGCTGCGTGTCGAACAGGCGCGGCAGGGATTGTCGCTGTACTATCAGGAACTGCATGCCGGGCTGATGGCCCAGCGGCGGGAGCTGATCGATCTCGAGCACCGTCTGCAGCACGAGCGCGGCGAGTTCCATGCGGAACGCCAGACGCTGGTGCAATGGCTTAACGAGCGGGACACCGCGCTGCAAAGCCGCGAGGCGGACATCGCCGGACAATTGCAGCAGACGTTGCAGGAGCAGTCGACGTGGCGGACGCTGCAGCAGCACTGGATGAGCCAGCGTCTGGAAGCGGAGAGTGTCATCCGGCGGCTGCTCGGCGAACTGGGCGAGCGTCATAACGCGGATGTGGCGCGTCCGTGGGATGTGGCATCAACCATGTCTGACGATGGCGAGCCAGAAGGCGACGTTCCATTTGAGATTCCGGCCCGCGTTTTTACCGCCCTCTCCGACGCCCCGCCGCAATCACACGCGGCGTAGTCGCTACGCGCGGGCAAACGGGAACGGAATGACCGCGTCGATGGTGTCGGTGCCGAGCGTGAACATCAACAGCCGATCGAAGCCGAGGGCGACGCCCGCACTCTCCGGCAGTCCGGCTTCCATGGCCTGGAGCAATCGGCTCTGCTGTGGCAAGGGTCTTAACCCGGCCGCGGCGCGCAGCCGCGACTGCTCTGCCATCCGTTCCCGCAAGATGGCGGCATCGGTCAGTTCGTGGTAGCCGTTGCAGAACTCGATGCCGTCGATGTAGAGCTCAAACCGGTGGGCAACATCAACGTCATCATCCCGGCGATGGGTCTTGGCCAGCGCCGCTTGCGAAGCAGGGAAGTCCGTTAGGAAGACCGGGACCTCGTCACCGAGCTGCGGCTCCACGAGTTCCGCAAGCAGCCAGTTGAGCCAGCCGTCCCGATCGTCCTCCGATAACCCAGGCGGCGGTGTCATTCCGCGCTGCGTTGCCTGGGCTCGAATTTCCGCCATGGACTCCGTTAGCGGTCGTATGCCGACAGACTCGGCGAAGGCGTCATCGTAGGACACCACCCGAAACCGCGGGCCATCCAGCACAGTTCGCGCCCGGTCACAGATCATCGCGGATGAGGCCAGCATCGCTCGAACGAACTCTTCGACGACCTTCATCTGCGCGATGTGGTCATCGCCGACGCGGTACCACTCAAGCATGGTGAATTCAGGATTATGTCGCCGGCCCGTTTCGCCATTCCGGAACACTTTACCGAGTTGATAGATGGCATCGGCGCCGCTGGCCAGCAGGCGTTTCATCGCGAACTCGGGCGATGTCTGCAGGAATCGCAGCGAGGGAGACGGTGACGCCCACGCTGTCGCATCGGGGAGCCACCCACACGCGAACGGTTCCAGCCAGGCGTCGATCACAATCTCGGAAGACAGCAGCGGCGTGTCGACTTCCCAATAACCACGGGAATCGAAGAACTCGCGGGTAGCCCGCAGCATCTCGGCACGCCAGCGCAACACCGGCAACGACGCCGTCGGCAGAAAGTCTCCGCGATTCATCAACGATCGATCCGCATCACAAGTGCCAGGACTGCTTAACCCGGCACCATCTTATGCGACTTTGCGTACCGGAACGACCGGACGGACGAACGGCAATGTCGCGGGCCATGTTTCTTCCAGCGGGACATCTTGAGCATTGGGGTCCTTGATGACCCGATTCTCATACACCATCCGCAGGAATTCGGGAAACACCGCCCACGCCTGCGGCGACCGATTCCAGGCTGTCGCAACCTGATGGAAGAACTTCAATTCAAAGTTCATCACGACCAGATTCGCCATGCTGTCCACGGGGTCGACATCGTCGGTCTCCCACGGCCGGGGACAAAGCTGATAAGCCGCGTGGTGCGGAATGCGCTGGGAATGCTCGGGAACGTCGTAAATCACCGCCAGCTGCCCCGATTCGCTCAGCTTGGTCGGGAACACGCGGCAGGCCATCGGATGTTCGCCGTGAATCGAGCATTGCCCGGTTCCCAAGGGGCGCTCTGCTGTAGGGGCCTGCTCGGACAGGAACCGGCACTTTGTTGTTCCGGGAAATGACGCACTGTCCACGTGCATCAACGACAGAACAAACGGAACTCCCGGCGCGTCGTCGAAATAGAAATGCGGGACCACGCCTTGGGAGATGGCGTCTTCGGGGTCTTCCCAGCGGCAGGCAAATTCCCAGAAATTCAGCCCCAGCCGCCGCTCGATCCGCAGCACGTCTGCACCGGTGAGCGGCACCGCAAACGCACGGCAGCAGCCGGCATGGCATCCGTGGCAGGGGCTCATGGTCACCGTCCTGAAAACATGATCGCACAATCCGTACATTCGGGATTATCGGCACAAAACGCCGTCTCGATCCGCCCCGATTTTGCCGTTGGCGGGAAATCCCTCGAAGTTCGCTCAAACCGCGGGGAGCTGAATCTGGCCGGATTTCCATTCGCGGACGGTTCTCCAGGCTGCAAGCGCATCACGCGTGGCGGCCACATCGTGGACGCGCAGGATGTCGGTTCCCTGCTCAGCCAATGCCAGCGACACGCCCAAGGTGCCGCTTTGCCGTTCGTCCACCGGTCGTCCCAGAATGCGTTTCAGGAACCCTTTGCGGGAGTGGCCGATCAGGATCGGACGCCCCACGGCACGCAACTCGGCGATGTGAGAGAGAAGCTGCAGATTGTGCTCGGAGGTCTTGCCGAACCCGATGCCCGGATCAAAGACGATCTGCTCTGGTTGAACGCCCGCGGAGGCCATCAAGTCGAGACGTTCATGAAAATAGCCGCAGATCTCGGCGACGACGTCGTCATAGTGGGGAGCCCGCTGCATTGTCTGCGGCGTGCCCTGAATGTGCATGCAGACCACCCCGGCTTGCGTTTCGGCGATGACCGGCAACATCTCCGGATCGAATTGGAGCCCGGAAATATCGTTGATGATGGCCGCACCAGCCGCGAGCGTCTGCCGGGCGACTTCCGCTTTATAGGTGTCAATCGAAAGCGGAATCTGCACCCGCGCCGCCAGTTGCTCAACGACAGGCATTAACCGCCACAGTTCTTCGTCGAGTGATACCGGTTCCGCACCGGGGCGCGTGGATTCAGCACCGAGATCGAGAAGATCCGCCCCGGCGTCTTCCAGTCGTAGCGCGTGTTCGACGGCTTGACCGGCCGCGAAATTCTGGCCGCCATCGGAAAAACTGTCCGGCGTGACGTTCACAATCCCCATCAACAAGGGGCGTCCGCTCCACGACAGTGTTTTACCTCGCAGACTCCAGTGATTCAGCATGACCTCATACCTAACAGTTTCTCAGCAAAGCGATTTCGGGCGGTTTTCGCCGGGATTATTTGATCGGCTCACCACATCGTCTGGGTCATCGAGCACCGGCAACGGCGTTTTTCACAGGCTTGAATTTTCGCAAAGTTTGTAGCGTCGTTGTCCCGCGTCGTTGGAATTCTTGACCCAGTCTCGCTATCTTAACCACCATTGTCGCTAAAGTTGTTACGGTCTACCGACCTTAACACAGCGGCTTCCCTCGACCGACACCAGCGGGGGATGCTTAATGCGACGATTCCTTCGCGATGGACATCCGGAGGATCTAGAGTAACAGACACGGTGTTCAAGTAAGGAGATGAAAAATGGTTCGTGGTTTGGTGACGGCAGCTATGGCGCTGCTTCTGGCGGTCAGCTCCGCTGACGCCGGTCTCTTCGGCCGCAAGAATGACTGCGGTTGTGCGGCTCCGGTTGTTTCGAGCTGTGGCGGCTGCGACAACGGTTGCGGCAGCTATCGTCGAGTGAAGGTTCGTAAGTCGAAGAACCGCGGCTGCTGTGCTCCGGCTTCCTACGGCTGCTCGGCTCCGGTTTCTTACGGCTGCTCGGCTCCGGCTTACGCCGCTCCGGCTCCCGCGTGCGGTCCGGTCTGTGCCCCGGTTGCCACCTGCAGCGCTCCGGCTGCGTCGTGCTGTGCTCCGGCTGCGTACAACGCCTGCGGTCCCGCTGGCTGTGGCCCCGCCGGCTGCGCTCCGGCCGGTGGCTACGCTGCCCCGGCTCCGGTTGCGCCGGCCGCTGTTCCGGCCCCGCCGGAAAACGGTGCTCTGGCCAACCCGCCGAAGCCCGAAAACGTGAACTGAGGTCCCGGAGCTTTGCTCCACTGACCCGATGACCCTAAAGAGGTCCGCAGGAGATTCTCCTGCGGGCCTCTTTCTCATTTCGAGGCCGGCGAAATCAACTCGGCCCGTCCAACGTCCATTCGGAAGTGATACAGCGACCGTCGCGGGAATGCGGCAGCGATCTCTTCCCATGATGCCGGGCCTCGGCGATCTCGCCCGATGATCACCGGCGCGTTCAATCCCGCGTGATTGGTGACGTAATCGAGTTGCTGCCCATCATGCGGTCCATCGACGAGAACCAGCGCCGGGCGTCGTGTGACGTCACGCTGCAACGCCGCCTGAAACAGTGCGTGCTGCCGGCGGGGGTACGCGATCACGCCCACGCCTTTCTGCCAGCGTGCGGCCCAGGCTTCACCGGCATCCACGTACATGCCGAGCCAGGCGATGACGAGCAGCCCCGCCGCCCACA
>DASRYX010000104.1:0-2680 GCA_035686985.1 Planctomycetaceae bacterium
ACCGTACACCGCGCGGTCGAACTTCGGCAACAGATTGTTCTTGAGCTGCGCGAAATTGTCGCCGTGCGTATCCCAGCCGCCACCGGCTTGAATCGTGATGTACGACACACCGGCTTCGACCAGCCGCCGCGCGAGCAGGCATGACTGGCCGAGATCATTGCGGCCGTATTTTTCGCGCAGCCGCGGGTCTTCCTTGTGAATATCAAACGCCCGCAGCGCCTTTTCGTTCGTCACCATCTCGAAGGCATCACGGTAGAACTGGTCGAGGCCGCCGATGTCGCCCTTCGCATCGACTTCACGTTTCAGTGTGTCGACCTGACCGAGCAGCTGCTGCCGCCCTTCAAGACGGTTCACATCGACCCGCCCCGGCAAACGCAGATTGCGGACCTGGAAACCCTGGTCGTCCGGGTTGCTGTCCGGCGCGAACGGATTGTACGCCGCTCCCAAATAGGCGGCTTTGCCGAGCCCGAGGCGGCCTGGCAGGTTGACGTATGCCGGCAATCCCGGTTCGTTCGGTCCCTTCAGTTTCGCGACCACGGCCCCGCACGCCGGATAGATGTTGTCGCTGACTTCAATCGTCGGCTGATAGCCCGTCAGCATCCACTGCGAGCCCATCCCATGCCCGGCGTTGGTGTGAAACGCGGAGCGCACGACGGCGAGCTTGTCCCAGATCTTCGCCTGCAGGGGGCAATGCTCGCCGATCTCCACACCCGGGACATTCGTCGGGATCGGCTTGAATTCCCCCCGATATTCCGCCGGCGCCGTCGGCTTGAGATCGTACATGTCGAGATGGCTGGGCCCGCCCGCCTGCCAGATGAGGATCACCGACTTCCGCGATGATGTCGCCCCGGCCCGCGCCTGCTGCTGCAGCATCCCCGCGAGCGACACACCGCCAATCGCCAGCGACCCCGCCCGCAGAAAGCTCCGCCGCGAAACACCATCACACGGCGTCGTTGTCGAACCGAGAGTGAAGTCGAGCATCTTCTGCGTCCTGAACGATGGATGGCACTGAGCGTCTAATGATTAAACACAAATTCGCGCGAGTTCACCAAGCTCCACAGAACATCTTCAACGCCCTTGCGCACGTCCGGGTCCTTCGCGATGTGCGCTTCGGCGTTGATGACTTCTGGGGCCGTCGGGAACCGGTTGAATGCGGCGAGGTAGAGTTCTTCGATCATCGCGGGCGTTGACAGCTTGTCCTTGAACATCCGGTCGATGCGGCTGTTGCCCTGGCTGATCTTGTTCTCAACTTCATCCGAGTTCGCCAGCAGCAGCACCTGCGAGAGCGTCGCGCCGGTCGACCGTTCGCATTCACAACTCGTGACTCGCCGGGGGCGGTCGAATGCATCGAGGAAATAACTGCCGAAGTTTTCGTGCGGGAGATCGACCGCGCGGGCTTCGGTGCTCATGTTCCCGAAATTCGACTTCACGCCGCACGCCTGATCGACGGCATCGAGCATCACTTCCGCCGGGAATCGCCGGGCGTAGTAACGCGCAAAGTTCTGATAGTCGTCGTGGTTTTCTGTCGTCGGCGTGGCGGAGAGCTGATAGGTCCCGCTGGTGACCATCAGGCGAATCATGTGCTTGATGTCGAACCGGTGCTTGACGAACTCCTTCGACAGCGCGGCCATCAGCTCGGGATTGGCGGGGGGATTGGTTTCGCGCAGGTCATCCACTTCATGAACCAGCCCGCGGCCAAAGAAATGCCCCCACAAACGGTTCACCAGTGCCTTGGCGAAGAAGGGGTTCTCGGGCTTCGCCATCCAGTCGACGAGGGCATGCCGTGGATCTTCTTCCGGACCAAATTTCGCCACCGGCCCGTCGATGTACTTCGGCTCGAGTGGCTTCTGTGTGATCGGATGGACTTCGCCGATCGTCACATTCGGCGACGAGAAATACGGCGGCGGCTCACCGAAACTCTTGCGTCCCAGCCGCGTGTAAAACCCGGCGAGACCGTAGTAATCGTCCTGGCTGAACCGCTCATACGGATGATGGTGGCACTTCGCGCATTGCAGCCGCAGCCCGAGGAAGACCTGAGCCGTGTCGGCGGTCACCTGGTGGAGCTGGTCGTCGCGCGATTGCCAGAACCAGTTGATCGCCGGAGCATCGGCGGCTTCGCCCGAGGCGGCGACGATTCCCCGCACGAATTCATCGTATGGGCGGTTCCGCGCGAGCATGTCCTTGATCCAGTTGTGGAACGCGTAGGACACATTCGTCGAACCCGCAAGATTCGAGTTTCGCAGGATCGAGCCCCACTTCATCGCAAAGTACGCGGGGTAATCGGATGAACTCAGCAACTGATCGACGAGTTTGTCCCGGCGATCGGGTTCGGTCTGCGCCAGAAACGCTCGTGTTTCCTCGACCGTGGGCAACCGGCCGCACAGATCGATGGTAATCCGCCGCAGAAACGTCGCGTCGTCACATTCCGGCGACGGTTGCAGTCCGAGTTTCTTCCATTTCTCGATGGAAAGCTGATCAACAAAGTTCTTCGGCGCGAATCCCGGAATGTCTGCAAGCGCTGCGCCTTGCGGCCGCAGCACGCGGCAGACGGCGACTTGCCCTTGATAGCGCGCCATGATCGCCGCTTCGCCGGTCGGTTTGTTCGCGGTGACCAGACCGTCATCGGCGACCACCGCGACGACATCCAGATTGCTCGAATACTGGGCATCACGAGTGACAT
>DASRYX010000105.1:0-12243 GCA_035686985.1 Planctomycetaceae bacterium
GCTCAACGCCGTATACAGCAGCATCGGCAGCAGACTGGCGACACACAGCATCAGCAGCAATTGCCAGCGCTGACGGTTAAACAGTTCCCAGAGCAGCGCGGTATGAATGGTGCGCATGGGAGAACCTCTCTTCGATAGAACTGTGTGAGCTAGTTCAACACGCGGGAGACAAAGATTTCATCGAGGGTCAACGCGGCGTCGTCGACAACGGTCGCGCCAAGGGCGTCGGCAGCGCGACGGAGCTGATCGCTTTCGCCGTTGCAGATGTAGGTCCATTCCGCGCCGTCACCCACGCACGAGAGCGTGCCGACCAGGCTCGGGGCGCGATCGAGCGTCTGGCCGAACCGCAACGTCATCCGCCGATGCGTATCCTTGATTTCGTCCATCGCCGCGGTGAGCACGATGCGCCCCTGATGGATGATAGCGACGCGGTCGGCGACACGTTCGACTTCATCGAGCAGATGCGAGGAAAAGAGAACCGTCCGACCTTCATCAGCGATCGTGCGGATGATCGCGCCGAGGATATCGCGCCGCACAATCGGATCGAGTCCGGAGGATGGTTCATCGAGCACAAGCAGATCGGGCCGATACGCCAGCGCGACCAGCAATCCTGCGCGGGCGCGTTGGCCGCGTGACAGAGTCTGCACCTTGGCGTTCAGATCCAGATCGAACATCGACCGGAGTTCTTCTGCGAAACGCTCGTCCCAGGTCGGATAAAACGCCTGGGTGTATCGCATGAGCTCGCCGACGCGCATCCAGTCGGGAAGGTCGCGGTTCTCGGACAGGTATCCGATGCGCCCGAGTGTTCCCACCGGGTTCGCGACGGGGTCGAGGCCAAAGACCGCCACGCTGCCGCTCTGCGCACGGAGCATGCCGAGGATGTGCTTGATCAGCGTAGTTTTGCCCGCGCCGTTGCCACCAATCAACCCGAACACGCCCCCGCGGGGAACCGTGAGGGAGACATCATCCAGCGCGGTTTTCGTGCCAAACTGCCGGGTCAGCTTTGAAATCTGGACGACCGGCGGCGCGGCACTGGGGGTTGGATCCGACATGATGCGACTCCTGACAGGAATTGAGAATCAGTCGAGCGAAGGGGACGTTTCCGGTACCGGAACCAGCAGACGCTGGCGTTCTTCGACGAGCGTCTGCACTTCGGCGAAGGGGATGCTCATCTGCTGGGCTTCAACGAGCAGGGCATCGATGCGTTCGGTCAGAATCTTGATCCGCTCGCGTCGGGCCAGCGGTGACCCCTGTTCGGAGACGTAGGTCCCGGCGGTGCGGCGTTTTTCCACGATCCCCGCGGCTTCGAGTTCCCGATACGCCCGCGCGACGGTGTTCGGGTTGACGACAAGTTGTTCGGCGAGGACGCGAATCGCAGGCAGTTCCGTGCCCGGCGTCAGCCGCCCGGAGGCGACCAGATATTTGATCTGCTGCACGATCTGCAGGTAAATCGCCACGCCATTGGCAGGGGAGATGTGAAGTTGCACAGTCGCGAGTCCGTGTGTTTGTTGTATTAGTACAATAATACAATTTGGCTACGAGCCGTCAAGCGTACTTTAGGGGCGGAGAACCGGATTTTGTTGAAATGTCATACGCGACAGAAATGGAGAGCTTCTCAGTCGGTGGAATACGTCGCAACCTGTTTATTTAAAATTGTTTACGTCATCTTGTTCTGCAGGCCGCGAAAAAATGGCGTGGCAGACCCTTGTGATCCGCTCGTCGGCTGCCTAATCTTGTTGACATTGAGACTCAGTCTCAGCATCTCGCCAGCCAGCGGCTCTGCCAGCCAGCCAAGGTGCACACGACGACGAATCCGGTTCGTCTCGTCATGTCACCCACTGGATCCAAGGAGCCGCCCGTGCCTCGCGTTTCTCTCCGTCGGCGAGGGTTCACCTTGATTGAACTCCTCGTCGTCATCGCCATCATTGCGATTCTGATCGCACTGCTGTTGCCCGCGGTGCAGCAAGCCCGCGAAGCCGCTCGTCGCACACAATGCAGCAACAATCTGAAGCAGATCGGCCTCGCCGTCCATAACTATCACGACAACTATCAGAAGTTCCCGCTGGCCTCGCAGGACATTGGCAATTCGCGGTCGAGCGTCTTCGCTGCGATCCTGCCGTATCTCGACCAGGCCAATAGTTTCAACCGCTATGATTTCAGTCGTGGCAATTCCGATGCGGTGAATCTGCCCGTGGTGTCTCAGCGGATTCCCGGGTATCTGTGCCCGTCGGCGGTGATTCGTCGCAATGTCCCGACTACGGGGTGCGATGCGAATGACCGGGCTCCGGGAACGTACGCCGTTTCGGTCGGCAGCGATGATGCGTGGGGAACCTCGGCACCGCACAACGGCGCGATCGTCAATGCCGCCAGTGGCAACACGGCGATGCGAGACATCACGGATGGGACCTCGAACACGTTCCTCGCCGGTGAGTCCGCGTGGAACTTCGGGGACTACAAGTTCACTTCGGGGCCGTGTGTGGGGCAAGTTCGCTGGGGGTTCACGTACTGGTCGTCACCATATCCTCTGGCCACGACGTTCAGCACTCGCGGGACGTTCAATCCAAAGGCGATGAACGGTGATTCCAACCGCCTCTCGAATTTCCGCAGCGACCACACCGGCATGGTGAACATGCTTCGTTGCGATGGATCGGCGAAGTACGTCAGTGAGAACATCGATCATGGCCTGCTCGACGCCCTGGCCACTCGCGGCGGCGGCGAAGTCGTCGGCGAATATTGATCGCGCTGAATTCTTCACCACGCGTGTGAGCGAGTTCGTCTCACAGATCTTTATCACCCCCTGGTCATTGCCGGGAGATCTCCAATGCTGCTTTCTTGTTCGCGCGGCTGCTGGATCGCAGCCCTGTTCATGGCCGCTACGGTCGGTTGCTCCTCGAATCAACTGGAGCGGGTCGCATTGCGCGGCGGCGTGCAATTCGGCAGTGACATGCTCGCTTCCGGACGGATTCATTTCATTCCGACCGGGGCTACAAAGGGTCCCGCGGCCACCGCTGTGATTCGTGACGGATTCTACGAATTCGATCGCCGGACCGGTCCTCTTGTCGGGACGCATCGCGTCGAGATCGAATCGCAGCCGCAATTGGGCTTTGCCCTGGATGATGAAGCTGCCTTCGCCGCTGCGGCCGTACAGATGCCGCGCAACAAGCCGGTCCTACCGAAGGATCCGATTCCGGCACGGTACAATCGGCGCTCGGAGTTGACCGCCACGATCCAACGCGGCCAGACCGCGGGTCTCGACTTCTTCCTGGAACCTCCTGCGGTCTCCGCACGGTAACCGTCTCTTCGACAACGCCTCACTCAAGGATTCTGTTCATGAAACGTATGTTGTGGCTGTGCCTGGCGTGCTTCGCATGGCCCATCACCGGACAGGCTCACTTCCTCTGGCTTCTGCCGGAAACGACGGGGACATCCCCGAAGGTGCATGTCTATTTCAGCGAATCAGCGTCACCGGATGATCCCGCGCTGCTGGATAAGGTCGCGAAAGCCGAAGTCTGGTCGCTGGGGGGACGCAGTGGCGCGCAGGCGTTGACGCTTACGAAGACGAATGATGGTCTGGCGGCGCCGCTCACCGGCGCGGCGGCCTCCTCGACAGTGATTTTGCGTCACAATTACGGCGTCGTCTCCAAGGGGGGGGCGTCGTTCCTGCTGAACTATGGAGCGAAGGCCTATCCGTTCGCGCTGCCGGGCTCGTGGCGGGCCGTCGCCGACAGCGAACGGTTGCCGCTGGAAGTCGTGCCCAAGCTCGAAGGCCGGCAAGTGGTGCTGACCGTGCTCTGGCAAGGCAAACCGCTGGCGAAATCCGCCGTGCATGTCTCGGGCGATGGACTGGCCGAATCGATCAACGGCGAAACGGATGCCGAGGGACGGTTGTCAGTGGCACTGCCAAAGAGCGGGGTCTATTCCGTCCGCGCGAAGCATGTCGAAGAAAAAACGGGTGAACATGACGGCAAGGCGTATCAGCAGGTTCGTTACTACTCGACGCTGACGCTGCCGTATGCGGCGACCCAGCTGGCTCCGCTTGCACAGGAATGGCCGCCGCTGCCGCAGGGAACCACGAGCTTCGGCGGGGCGGTCGTCGGCTCATCGGTTTATGTGTACGGCGGGAACTATGGCAGTGCTCATGATTACGCCAACGAAGAACAGTCTGGCGATCTCTGGAAGCTCGATCTTGCGGCTCCCAAGGCGTGGGAAAAGGCGAGCACGGGTCCACGGTTGCAGGGCTTGGCGATGGTCGAACATCGCGGACAGCTCTATCGCATCGGAGGCTTCACCGCGACGAACAAGCGCGGCGACACAGAGAATCTGATCTCGCAAGCGGACTTCGCCAAGTTCGATCCGAAGACAGCGCAACGGACCGATCTGCCAAAGTTGCCTGAGCCGCGATCGTCGCACGATGCCGCCTTGATTGGCAACACGGTGTACGTCGTCGGCGGTTGGAACATGCAGGGCGGGGGATCGTCAGCCCAATGGCACGCCACGGCGTGGGCATGTGATCTGTCCGCCGAGAGGCCCGAATGGAAGCCGATCGCGGGGCCCTCGTTCCGTCGGCGAGCCCTCGCCCTGGTCCAACAGAATGGCAAGCTGCTGTGCCTCGGCGGCATGAATGAAAAGGGCGGACCGACCACCTCTGTTGAGATCTATGACCCGTCGAGCAACACGTGGTCATCCGGTCCGGCTCTCATCGGCGGCGGCATGGAAGGCTTTGGCTCATCCGCGTTCTTCGTGGGTGAAGACGTCTATGCCACGACGATGTCGGGTGCGATTCAACGCCTGCGGAAAGACGCCACGAGCTGGGAACTGCTCGGCCAGTTGCAGCACCCGCGGTTCTTTCACCGCGTGCTGCCATGGCAAGGTAATAAGCTCGTGGTTGTCGGTGGATCCAGTATGGAATCCGGGAAGGTGTTACCGCTGGAACTGCTCGTTATCGATGGTGTGGCGACGGCTCAGCGCTGATAGAAAATGAACAAACGAAGAGACCCAGGGTTGGGAAACCCTGGGCTTCTGGTGGCGTGATCGATCTCGTGCTGTTAATACCGCGCGAGGTCTTTCGCGACGGAGAGATTCAAGCCCTTCACCATGTTTGTGGCTTCGAGGGTCATGAATCGCAATTCGCTGCCGATGGCGATGAATTGCCAGCCTTCCGCGATGCGGCGGTTGACCTGATCGATCGTCTGCACGTGCAGACCGACCGGCGTGCCATGCTTCTTGCCGGTCGCGAGAATGCGCTGCAGCATCGCTTCAAAATCGGCGGGCGTGGGATCGTTGCCATCTTTGTCACGCATCTGGAACGTCAGGTCGTTCGGGCCGACAAAGATCGCATCGACGCCCGGCAGGCTGTAGATCGCGTCGGCGTTCTCGACGCCTTGGGGTGATTCGGTCTGCAGTACGACGAGGATCTCATCGTTTGCGTGCTTGTAGTAATCCCCGGCAGCGGCGTCGAAGTTCAATGCATGCATCGCACCCCCCACGGAGCGGTTGCCTTGCGGGGGATACTTCGCGGCGGCGATCGCGATCTTGGCTTCTTCAACCGTGTTGACCATTGGCACGACGATCCCGTGAGCGCCGGCATCGAGCACACGCTTGATGTAGTCGTGATCGCCCTTCGGCACCCGGGCCAGAACCGTACAGCCCGCGTCCGCAATCGCGCCGAACAGCAGCCCGGCGTCCGTCCAGCCGATCGGGGAATGCTCGAGGTCGACCGTCAGCCAGGGAAACCCGACACGCGCCATTACCCGCGCCGCAAACACACTGCCCAGCGATAACCACGTCCCCACCTGCGGCTGCCCGGCTTTGAGCGCCGCCTTGACCGGATTCTTGCGCATACTTGTTCCTTGTGACCGGGATGACAGAATCCGCAGTGTCGCCCAGCTTGCGGGAGTTCGCAACCGGACACGCGAAATTCAGCGAAACCGATGCAATGGCCACGCCTTCGCGGTGTCGACTTCGAGATTCGACGTGCTCGCCTTTTCTCCCGCCGGAGTTCTCGCGACAATTGGGGAATGACGATGTTGTCCCCCCTCATTCCGCCGGTCGCTCGTGCTGCGTGGCAGCAGTCCCTGGTGAACGCGGTGCGCGATCCGGCAGTGCTATTGGAACGGTTGTCGTTGCCACGCAACCTGTTACCCGCGGCTCAGCGCGCCGCGAAACTCTTCCCGCTGCGTGTGCCGGAAAGTTATGTCGCGCGGATGACCATCGGTGATCTGCACGATCCATTATTGCGGCAGGTGCTTCCGCTGAATTCCGAAGAGGATGTCGTTGTCGGCTTTGAAGTCGATGCGGTGGGAGACGACGCGGCCCAAAGGGCTCCGGGGCTCCTGAAGAAATACGACGGCCGGGCATTGCTGATCACCACGGGCGTGTGTGCGGTGCATTGCCGCTATTGTTTTCGTCGGCATTACCCCTATGCAGAATCCCCGCAACAACTCGACGACTGGCAACCGGCGCTGCAGGCCCTCGCGGCGGATGATTCGATTCACGAGGTTCTGCTCAGCGGCGGTGATCCCCTCGCGCTGACCGATTCGCGACTGTTCGCATTGATCGGCGAACTCGAACAGATTCCGCATCTCCGCCGGTTACGGATTCACACGCGCTTCCCGATCGTGCTTCCCGAACGGATCACGGCCGATCTGCTCGAACGGCTCCGTGAGTCGAGGCTGCGAACGTGGATGGTGATCCACGCCAATCACGCTCAGGAACTCACCGGCGATTGTGCGGATGCGATCGAACGGATTGTCCGCAGCGGCATCTCCACGCTCAATCAGGCCGTGCTGCTCCGCGGCGTGAACGATTCCGTCACGGCGCTGCACGATTTGTGTGAACGGCTCGTCGATCTCGGGGTGATGCCGTACTATTTGCATCAGCTCGACCGCGTGACGGGGACGGCCCACTTTGAAGTTGCGGAGACCACAGGTCGGGCGATGATCGCCGAGTTGCGCCGCCGTCTGCCGGGATATGCGGTGCCGCAGTACGTGCGGGAAATCCCCGGCGAAGCGCACAAAACCCCGTTGATGTAGAGCGGAACTATGTCTGGCATTGGAGTGTTGTTTGCCGTCGAGCCTGCGGTCGTCGATCGTTTGCGTGCCTTTGACGACGATGATGATCTGCTGGAGTTTCTG
The DNA here is from genome assembly GCA_035686985.1 of Planctomycetaceae bacterium. GTDB lineage: Bacteria > Planctomycetota > Planctomycetia > Planctomycetales > Planctomycetaceae > DSVQ01. The sequence goes on from DASRYX010000105.1 coordinate 7,134, forward strand.
CACACGCAGATTGAGGAACCGTTCTACACGTCGTCGCCCGAGTGGGTGTGCGATCTCGGCAAGACGTGGGATGCGATTCACCGCTCTCTGACCGATGGCGATGTCGGCTGGAGCAACGGCACCTATCCGCGCAATCACGCGATCCTCGGCGGCGAACAGCTGTACGAAGAGAATGACTACATCATCAGCCTGAAAGATGCGGAGCAGGTGGGGCAGATCGCCGCCGCGCTGGGAAACATCACGCCGCAGGAATTTCGCCGCGGCTATGACCAGATCCCGCCGGAGGATTATGACGGCGAATACGGCCTCGATGATTTTCACGCGACCTGGGACGAATTCGAGGAACTCGTGCGGTTCTATCAGCACGCCGCGACGGCTCAACGCCCGGTATTGTTCACCGTGGATCTCTAACGGCGGGCCTCTTGCTGCCCGATTCGTCAGCAACGCCGCTTTCCGCGGCGGCGAACAGCGACGAAGTTTCAGAACGGCGGGATTTTCCTCTTCTGGCTGAAAATCCCCAGAATATGCGGCTGCCCGCGGGCATCGTGGCAGCCCGACAACAGCCTGCGTCGGTAGTTCTCCGTGTGACGGTACGGTGATTGCTTTTCGCTCGAAAGCAGCGGCTTCGCCACAGGGGAGCGCTGCATAGTCTCGAATTTCGAGTGTTTCTTTGACTTTCTTTGGGGTCTTTCTCGATGCTGTTTCGTGATCACGAACGTCGGCGGGGCTTTACGCTGATTGAACTCCTGGTGGTGATTGCGATCATCGCCATTCTCATCGCCTTGCTGTTGCCGGCGGTGCAACAGGCGCGTGAAGCGGCGCGGCGGACACAGTGCCGCAACCACTTCAAGCAACTGGGCCTGGCGATTCACAACTATGAAAGCACGTTTGGTCGTACGCCGGCTGGTCGGATGAGTCTCGGGTTCTGCCAGACCGCACCGGTTGGGAACACGCCTGACCCCAACACCCGCAACGGCCACGGGTTGACGTTGCTGCTGCCGTTCATGGATCAGTCCCCGCTCTACAACCAGATGAACTTTGCGAGCGCGTTCGGCAACTATCGCACGCTGGGTGGCCCGCTGTCGCAACCCGATGCAATCGCCTCCGGACATGCGGCGTTGTCCGCGACCGTCATCCCCGCGTTTCTGTGTCCGTCAGATCCGTTCGGCGCCAAGGAAACGGCGAGTTCGGTCTACAGCCCGGATCTCGCCGTTAATGCGAACTTGAGCTATGCGAAGACGTCGTACGACTTCGTCATGCCGAGTGCGTCGTTGAGCCGGTTCAATCACAACAACTCGTTGACGACCGACACACGGTACATGTTCGGCGAGAACAGTTACCTCGCGTTTGCGACCTGCACGGACGGGCTCAGCAATACGCTGCTGATGGCCGAGCAGACGTTGTCGACGGTCAACGGCCGCACCTCCGCGTGGATGTTCGCCGGGTGGGTGTCGGTCGGGGTCGATCCGGTCGGCCGCTCCAACACGACTTACCCCGCGACGGGGATCAACGTGTGGAACTATAACAACAGTACCAGCGCTTTGAACAAGGTGCCCGGTCGGCGAGCCAGCTGGTACAACATGGCCAGCAACCACACCGGCGGCGCTCACGCCGTGCTGGGTGACGGAACGGTCCGGTTCCTGTCCGAAAATATGGACGTGACCACGCTGACCTACCTGTGCCGCTCGGGCGACAATCAACAGGTGAATGAGTTCTAGGGCTCGCGTTGAATCCAAGTACGCCGAAGTCGGTTGGCGGGCTGTTCTGAATCACGACCCATTTCTCCCGGAGGGTATGGTGAGTCTGCGTGGATTGTCGGTCTTAGTTCTGGTCATGAGCTGCGGTTGCGGCGGTGGTGACGGCATCAAGCGGGCGCCGATCGTCGGCCAGCTGACGCTGCAAGGCACTCCGCTGGGAGGGGCGTCGGTCGAATTCACTCCGGCCGGTTCTGCACAAGGCCCCGGCGCAATGGGAGTGTCCGACACCAGCGGCAAGTTCGAAGTGATCAGTTCCCGCCGCGGTGATGAAGGGATTCCGCCGGGCGAGTACATCGTGCGGGTGAGCCTGTTCGCCAATCCCGACGGTATCCCCTTGCCGCCGGACGCGATGCAGGCCGATCACCCGCTTGCTTACGAGGCCATCCCGGCCCCGTTCTCCGGGATCGGATCGCCGCTGAAAGTTTCGATTCCGGAAACAGGGGGCGAAGTGAAGATCGACGTTCCGGCGAAGCTCGTTCCGCCGCGCAAGCGGATCAGCATGCGATGAAGTCGGTATCAAATTTCGATAGCATCTCCGGGCGCATTTTCGCGTTCGCACTTTGCGGATTGGTCCTCGGATGCGGCCAGGCTCGTTCATCGGGGGCGGCGGTCGCAACACCGTCGGTCACCGCCACTGTCGCGGATCCAACGCCGGGGGAGGTCACGATCACCTCGGCGAAAGCCTCGTGGCAACCGGGCGACATCGTGCAGTTCGATGTGGCCTATAAATTCACGAAAGGCATTCCGAGCAAGCACTATCAGTTCGATTTTACATTCCCGGGGAGTCAGTCCAGCGGACAGCGTCCGATGGAGACATGGGAAACGAAACCTGAGGGCCATATCCGGACCGGGCTGCCCGTCGCCGACCGGAACATCGAGACGTTTGAAGTCCGGTTCTCGGAAGCCGATTCCCCCGACCGCGGTTATCGCGTGATCTCCAATGTCCTCACCGGGCCCGTCGAGCCCTTGCCGGCGACGCCGTGAAGCCTTCGCTACCCGCGCGGCCTGCTTCGGCGGTATGATGCCGATTCCTGCGCACCCTCCCGACCGCATCCATGGTCTCACGAGGGTGACGCGTGTGTCGTTCAATCGTGGAAAGCGAATCGGTCATGGCGAGTTGTGTGCTGGCGTACTCAGGCGGCTTGGATACCTCCGTCATTCTCGGCTGGCTGCAGGACGAAGGGTATGACGTCCACTGTGTTTATGTTGATCTCGGTCAACCGTGCGAAGACCGCGACGCGATTCTGAAAAAGGCCCACACGTGCGGCGCGAAGTCGGCCCGGATTGTCGACGTGCAGGAAGAACTCTGCCGCGATTTCGCCTTCCCCGTCATGCAGTGGCAGGCCCGGTACGAAGGCATCTATCTCCTCGGCACCTCGATCGCGCGGCCGTTGATCTCCAAGGTCTGCCTGCAGGTCGCGAAGGAAGTTGGTGCGGATGCCTATGCTCACGGCGCGACGGGCAAGGGGAACGATCAGTGCCGGTTCCAACTCGCGGCGGATGCGCTCAATCCGAGCGTGAAGATCATTGCCCCGTGGCGGATGGAAAAGTTCCGCAAGCTCTTTCCCGGCCGCACGGAGATGATCGCCTACTGTGCCGAGAAGAACATTCCGGTCAAGGCGTCGGTCTCCAAGCCGTACAGCTCCGACGAAAACTGCCTGCACATCAGCTATGAAGCGGGCAAGCTGGAAGACCCGACGGTCTGCGGCGTCGACATTGTCGAATTCGGTATGACCGTCTCGCCGCAAGCCGCGCCGGACAAAGTGGAGTCGGTGAAGATCGGTTTCGAGAAGGGCGTGCCGGTCTCGCTCAACGGGCAGAAGAAGTCGGCCCTCGCGATGGTGAAGGAACTCAACACCATCGGCGGCCGCAACGGTGTTGGCCGAATCGACATGATTGAAAACCGCTTCGTCGGCATGAAAAGCCGCGGAGTGTATGAAGCGCCCGGCATGACGCTGCTCTACGAAGGGCATCGCGTGCTCGAGCAACTCACGCTCGATCGCGATCTGCTCCACCTGCGCGACCGATTGTCGCCGGAAATCGCCGAGATGGTGTATTACGGCTTCTGGTACACGGCGAAGATGGATGCCCTGATGGCGTTCCTGCAAAACTCGCAGCGACCGGTGACCGGTGAGGTGACGCTCGGCCTCTACAAGGGCAACATCTTCGTCCAGAGCCGGACCAGTCCGAACAGCCTGTACGACGAAGCCATCGCCAGCATGGAAGGCGGCGGCAGCTACAACCAGACCGACGCGGAAGGCTTCCTGCGCATCATGGGTCTCCCCAGTCGCGTGCAAGCGGGCATTCACAAGCGGCCGTATTAAGCTGCAATCGGGTAGGGTGGGCTGTGCCCACCTCTCTTGATTGAGTCACCAAGATGAACGTCGTCCAAATTACGTTGCTGGTGATGGCAACTGTTGCTCTGCTGGTTGGAGCGGTCGGTGCCGACTATGCAGTCGCACGTTTCTTTCGGAACGTTGTGAGTGTGTCCTTCGGATTCCCGAGAGAATTTCAATCGCCAATTGCTGTCGAGCAGCGATCCCGGATGGTGTGGTTTCGGCTCGGAACGAGCCGTTGCGGAGAAATCGTCACAAATAAATTGTATTCGGCGATCCTCGATGAAGGCCTCGCCTTCGAGGGCCGATCGATTTTCGGCTTCTTGGTGATGAAGACGGTGGTCGTGCCTTGGGATCGATTGCGATGGGAGATTATGTCCGGTCGATTCGGTACTTCCGAACGGCTCGAGGTCATCGACGATCTCGGTGCGATCGCGAATACAATCGAACTTGGTCACAACACGCAGTGGCGCGCAATTGTGCAGAAGAAGTTGTTAATGCCAGCGTCATAGTATGGTGGGCATAGCCCACCCTACTAGGCGGGATCGAGTAACTGGATCACGTGTGCGACTTGATACGGTCGCTTCACGAGTCCCGTTTTGCCGGCGGAGTGCCATTGCATCAGGCAGACATGGTTCGCCGTCGCGAGGATCGTCGGTGACCCCTCCGCGGTATTGAGGAACGCGGCTTTCTTCGCGAGGATGGCCTGGGCGTTCTCCGGTTTCTCGATGTTATACACACCGCCGGAGCCACAGCAATCGCGGGCGTTCGGGGCGTATTCCCAGCGATAACCGGTGGCATCGAGCACCGACCGCGGGATCTCGGGGACCTTTTGCCCGTGTACGAGATGGCACGGCAGATCGACATACACCCGTGCGTCGTTCGGGGTCCGTTTTCGTTGAACCGGCCCAATCTCGCCGAGGAAGCTCAACACATCCCTCACGGGAATGACGCCGCTCAGTGTCTTGCCGAGCGCATGCCCGCAGCCAGCGGAATTCGTGACCACAGCGTCAATGT
>DASRYX010000106.1:0-3273 GCA_035686985.1 Planctomycetaceae bacterium
CCGGGCGTGCCGCGCAGTTGTTCGATCTCGCCTTTCAGCAGCTCGGTGCCGCTGTCTTTTTCACCACTGGCCGCGAGATTCGTCAACGCGGTGCGGAGAGTCTCCGTCGCCGTCGGCACGACAACCGGCTCTTCCGCGACCTTTTGCGAGGTCGACCCGCTGCAGCCGGGCAGCGCCGCCGTCATCCCGATTAAAACCAGTCCGAACGCACTGAGAAACAGCCATTTTTGCAACGTCATGATGTCACCTTACAGGCAAAAGACGATCCGCTCCCGCTGCTGAAGCGGGAGACCGAATATGTTTACGGGAAAACCAAGCCCGGCGTGGGTGATACCAACACGCCGGGCTTGTGAAGAAACGGTCAGAGCGAATTAGTCGAGCGAATTGGGATTGCCGTCGTTCCGCGCTCCCGCACGCTGCCAGGTCAACAGGTCCACGTTTTCGCTCACGAACTTGACCGAACCGTCGGCCATCGTGACATGCACGCCACCGACGTGACGGCTGCGAGCCGGGTACAGGCCGTTGCGATCCGCTGCCTGTCCGAATGCGCTACCGAAGGCACACGTGCGGCTCTTCCAGTTCGGCGGAGCGGTCGTGTTGAAGAGGCTCTGGCTGGGATAGGGCGACACCCAGTTCCGCCCGTTCTGGCTCAGCGCCGCTTCGGCCGTCGAAGCAATCGTGCAGCTTGCGGTCGCCGCGTTGTTCAATTCACCCTGCGTGGGGAAATCCGCAATCGCAAAGGTCGGCGGCGCTCCGGCACGCGTCATGTCCGAGTCTCCGAGATTCGCCTGGACGTCGTCGCCGTGCAGTTGTTCGCCGAACAGAATGACGTTCGACGAACCGTCGAGCAGGTCACCGATCCCGGTTTTCGAGAACCGCTGCACCGCGCCGTTTGATGTTGACGCCCACAGGTTTGGCGTCGAACCCGCGCTACCCGAATAGCTCGAATTCCCGGCTCCCGAGGGGTAAGCAATGTCCGAGGGGCACAGGTAGGCTGGCAGCTTCGCGTTGACAATCGTCGCCGGTTGGCTCAGACAGTGAACATCGAAGTTGTACAAGTTGAACATGGGTGCCTGGTCGATGTACGGCAACAGCGCCACCAGGAACCCGCGGCCTTCCCAAGACGCGGTCGGAATGCGGGCCTGAATCTGAGCGTGCGCCTGCGGGAAGGTGTTGAAGTTGTCGTGATAGTTGTGCATCGCAATGCCGAGCTGCTTCAGATTGTTGCGGCATTGGGTGCGGCGGGCCGCTTCGCGAGCTTGCTGAACGGCGGGCAGCAACAGGGCGATCAGAATCGCGATGATGGCGATCACCACCAGCAACTCGATCAGGGTGAATCCACTCCGACGGGAACGAAACGACGACACCACGGGCGCGACTCCTTCAATAGAAGAGCAACAAAGGGAGGACAACAAGGCGAGGGATCAGCCGTCAGCAGAATCTTGGCAGGATTGCGGCAGGACAGATTTCGCGGGGAATCCCCCAGTTTTTCGTTGCATCTTGAGAATAGTCAACGCACCAATAAGTACTTTCCACTAGATTAAGTGAAAAACCTGAGAAGAAACCACAATGTACAGATAAACATTTGTTTCAAAACGAATCGCGGCTGTTACTGAGGGACTCCAGCAGCTGGCAGGTGTGGGTCAGCACGTCTTCGTGCTCAAAATGTCTCTGCGCTTCCTGACACGCCGGGGCGGTTTTTGGATTACCGAGCAGCGTCGTGAGTTTGTCGGCCAGGTCCTTCGCCTTAAGTGTCTGCGGGAGCAGGCTGTCGCCGACGCCGAGCTTCTGCAACCGGTCGGCGGTGTCCATCTGGTCAAAGCCGAACGGCGTGATCATCTGTGGGACACCGGCCGCCAGCGCCTGCGAGGTTGTCCCGATGCCGCCGTGATGCACAATCGCCGCACACCGCGGCATGAGCGTCGTCAGCGGCACGTAGTCGAAATGGACCACACCCTCGGGAAGCTTGTCCGGCACCTGATCCGCGAACTTCGTGAGTAGAATCCCGCGGCGATTCATCAACCGGCAGGCTTCTGCGGATTGCGTCAGCAACTCCTTCGGCTGCGCCATCCCCGTCCCGAAGGTGAACACAACCGGAGCTTCGCCCGCGGCGAGATATTTTTCTACCGATTCGCTGAGCTGCGTAGTGACGGCGTCGAACCGCGGAAAGCCGGTCTGCCGGAACTGCGACGGCCAGTCGGACGACCTCGCGAACCAGTCCGGGAACAGTCCGATCGACAACCGCTTGGCGTGGATGTCGTCAATCATGTAATGCTTGTGCCGCGGGAGACCGAGTTCCTTACGAAACACCCCGGCAGTGGCATCGAGCAACCGGTCGAGCTTGCCGCGGTCGATCAGCCAGAAGACGCCGCGGACGAGCCATCGCGGCCAGTTGTCCGGAATCTTGAAACGCGGATAGACCGGCGGCGATTCAATGCTGCGGAGCGCCATCGGCTGGAGATGGACCGTCGCCGCCCTGACGCCGAGTTTTTCCTCCGCAATCGCGATCGCAAACGCCAAGGTCCCGCCGACGATGATCACGTTCGGGTCTTCCGCGTAAAACTTCTGAATCAGGGCGTAATGCTCGCGGATAGTCTTCAGCATGAGTTCACCGCCGAGCAGCAATTCGACGCCCTGTCGCGGCTTCCAGAGATCGGGGTGCCCGGACATCGCCTCATAATCTTCGAGCGTGCCGACGTCGACCATCGTCAAATTCAGCTTCGTCACCTTCGCCCGGTAGTGTGGATTGACCGCGACTCGGACTTGGTGGCCGCGATCGCGCAGCGCCGTGGCGAGTCCCAGAAACGGGTTTACGTCGCCATCACTGCCAACGGGAAAAAATACGAAATTCATACCTGTTCCAATTCAAACAAGTTTTCGCGGGAACGATCATCATACCCGCGTCCTCCGGCAATCGCGCTGTTTAGCCGCGACGCACCAGCGGAGCGCGGTTTTTCCCCTGCGCAGCGCTTCGCTGGCGCGTCGCGGCTAAACGGTGGAAACGATATCATCACGAACGCTGAAAATTGGAAAACCACACGAAGGGATCACCATGCAGCGCTGGTTTGTCCTTGCGATGTTCGTCTGTCTGCCGGCGAGCCGCGCCGTCGCAGAAATGCCGCGATTTGAAATGGTCACGATCGACCCGGACATCGGCAAAGTCTGTTACGCCGTGAGCCAGGCCGATGTTAACGGCGACGGCAAGCCGGATATCGTCGCCGTCAGCGAGAACCGCATTCAGTGGTACGAAAACCCGTCGTGGACCAAGCACGT
>DASRYX010000107.1:0-8614 GCA_035686985.1 Planctomycetaceae bacterium
CATACAGACAGACTGTCAAATAGGGGACGCCCTGGTCGCAGTAGGTTCCGATAATGGCAAGAAGCCGATTGCCAAAACCGTAGTCTTAACAGCGATCAATAAATACGAGGGTCCAGAAACATTGGAATGCACGGGACTGCCGGAGTACTGGTCGAGCGGAGGAGGGCTTTTTCAAAAGGGCGTTTCGGTCCGCGTATCTGTGGCGGCAAACCCAGCGTCGAGTGGATGCCTGTATTTAGGAATCGGTCCGATTGTAACTGCGATCGGACAGGCAAAAATTGAAACGCCGATTGCAGCCCCAATATAAAGCGGCAACAACTCGAGAGCCTTATGGGCGCACGACGCGAAACCCAAGACTGTCGAGATCAACGCAAATCCGATTGCTCGACTGGAAAGATTGAATATTGTTCGTCTCGAAATAAGTCTCTGTGAGGGTGACTCTTCGAGGTCGCTTGCCGTTGGCCCACAGCGAACTATCTGAAGCATCCTATCGATTTACAACCAAAGCGGAGACCTTGCCACCGCGCTCACGATGCTTCTCGACATAATTTAGGAAGCGCAGCGGAACCAAGCTCATCCGGACTAATCGAGGCGATGACGCGGGAGATGGCAAAGAGTCCCCGTAGTTTATTGGTCAACACGGGGACCCAAAGTCTCAAAAAAGCTCCGGTCGGTACCTGACCATGTGCCTGCGGCGACGGGGCGCCCCGGTACCGGTCCTACCTATCCCTCTCGGCACGTGTGAATTCCGCGCCGGAACGGTCGCGGATCTTATTGAACAGTTGGTGATTAGTTACAGCGTCATGTGATCATTGCCGGCCGTATCAATGTAGCGGCTGATGCGACCCCAGCACCGACTCCTTACATGCGATCGGCGGCGGCAGAGGGCACACTCGGTCTGCGGATAGAGGCTGCGGATCTGGAACAGACGACGCCGCAGGCCATCGCAGACCTGGAGCCGGCAAAGAGCAGCGCCCCCAAGGCGGGGGCTGACTCCCCGATGCTCCTGGAACTGCTTTCGTGACAATTACGCTGGATCGTTCAGCATCGCCGTAGAGGCAATCTATTGTGCGGACGACCCAAGCTTCGCACTTTCATCAAAAATCGCGGAAGCAGCGTTTATGAGCGTCTGGCGCGCATCGGCGCTGAGCAGCCGCCAAAGGTCAAGCAACTGTGCGCGCATCGCGTCATCGGTCTCGTCGACGGTCCGATTGGCCGAAAAATCGGCTCGCGCGCTCGATGGCGCGCCGTCACGCAGCGGATTTGCTGTTTTCTCGCCGAATTCCGCAGTATTTTCGAGTCCTGTATCGCCCATTTTCAGAAAGTCGGTCGAGTTACGACCTGTCCAACAAGCACCTCGACATTCGAATTCGACCCTCCTGACACCGGGCCGAATAGCAACTCGCTCGCCGGACGATGTAGAGAGATGTCACAGTTCGATCCGCGCGTACGGCGATCATTCCGCAGGGTTGCTGATCAGATAGGCGAGCACGTCGCGGAGTTCGTCCGCGGTCTTGACGATTCCGCCCGGCATCGCTGAAACATCAGCCGGCTTGCGTTCTTCGATGTCCGATTTGAGGACCGTCTGCTTCTGCGTGTTCGGCAACAGCAACTCGACTTTCTCGGCCGTGTCGGTGATGACGAGACCCGTCAGTGTTTTGCCGTCCGTGGTAACAATCGTCGTCGCTTTGAACACCGGCGAGATCACACGGCTCGGCGCGAGCACCGACTCCACGAGATAGGCGGTCGTGAAGCGTTTCCCGGCATCAGCGAGACTCGGTCCACCGCCCGACGCCGCGTTCGGCGTCGCCGCGTGACACTTTGCACAACCGAGTGCTTCCCCCGCGAACAGCTTCTTGCCTCGCGCGGGATCGCCGTCCTTGATGACCGTGGCCCAATCCACTGACAGGAACTTGGGATCGACTGGCTGATCACCCTGCGATGCCGACTTCAAGCGCTCCGCCAACGAGAGACCATCCGGCTTCTCGGGGAGCGTGACCTGCACGGCACCGAGATGGCGGATGTGCAGATACTGTCCACCGAGACCGTTCCCCATGGAGACTCGCACCAGCACGTCGTTGCTGCCGGGCTGCAGATCGAGCGTCACCACGTCATCGAGCTGAATCAACGGCCGGACGACATCATTGGTGTGCACGAGCTTTCCGTTAAGCCAAACCTTCACCCCGTCTTCGCTGCCGACGAGCAACTGCGCCCGCTGTGCGGTGGGACTTTCCAACCGCAGATACGAATAGACCGACGAGTTCGGTGAGGGTCCGAACAACTTCGCGAAGTCATACAACGGGCGATCGGAGCTGGTGGGCTTGGTGATGGTCCACTCGTAGCGTTTGCCCCCTTCGCTGATGGCCGCACCCAGATCGACGGCTTTCGTTTCGACGTCGTGAACCGTGTCGAAACCGTTTTCGTCTTTGAACGGTCCGATCATCCATACTGGTTTAACATGCACGAGTCCCGCGACGTTGAGCCGCTGATCCTGGATATCCGTCAGCACTTTCGCAATGAGCGGTTCACTGCGAGGGTCATTCAACAACGACAGGAAATGGGCTGCCTGTAATCGGATCTTTTCGTCGGGGTCATCCAGACGCGTCAGCAGCATCGCGAAATATTTTTCCCACATGCTATTCTGCGGCTCCCGTTTCCAATTTTCGACGAGTGCCTTCCACAATTCTGCCATCGTGTAATTGCCAACCAGGCCCCATTGACGGAGATCGACCGGCTCGGCGGCATCTGCAAACTGGATGATGTTCGCGTTTTCATCCTTTTGCGGTTGAAGTGTAAACTTGGGATCAAATGTCAGCTGCGGGAACAGGCCGGGAGTGGGCGGATCGAAATTGAGTTCGACAGGCACCACAGTCAGTGCAAAGCCCGCCGCCAGCGTGGCTCCCATACGCAACGCCGGATCGGGTGATTTCATCCAGAACGGCACATCGTCCATCAAGTTGCCCGCCACCCAGAACGCCGCATACTGTCGAAGCCGTGCATCCGGGCTGCTGAGGGCTTTCTCAACGTCCTCCAGCTTTGGTACTTCTCGCCTGAATCGTAGGATTTCTGGTTCCGCCAGATGAATCCATGCGGCAAGTTCCTGCCGCGCTGTGGCATTCTCGGCGACCCACGTGCCTCGGTAGTAGTGGTCAAACGCGGACATCCATTGCAGATCGAAGGCTTCGTATTGTTCAGGCGCGAGCCATTTCTGGGGCATTTTTCGGCGGTCTGCAATGTGGAATGACCGGCCGCAGAGGTGCAACAGGTGCCAATCGGTCATCGAAGTTCCAAACTTCCTGGTGTCAAACCGATCAAAAACCTTCTGTGACGCGGCGTCCACAACGGTGTTGCCTCCCCGTCGCAAGAGTTCCTGATGAGCCACACTGCGGCGGTTCCAACTCGGTTGTTCCAGTTCCGACCAGAGCTTCTCGGCCGTTGCCGTGGGGGCTTCGTAACCGTCAAAGGGCATTGTTTCCGGATCATCTTTACGGGTGATGACCGCGAGGTCGCTGCGATAGGTTGGTGAGCCTTCGTTCTGTGCCATGTAACAGACGGTGACGAACACTCGGCCGCCGCGACCGACGCAGATCCCGACAGGCCGCGCCTGGTCTTTGCCTTCGAGCAGTACGGATTCTTCCGCGGTGAAGCTTGACCCCTTGCGTTCCAGCGGAAACCGGGAGACGGTCCGGCGACACCACCGCGTCACCAGCAGATTGTTGCCGTACTGGTCGCCGAGATAACCGTCGTCGTAATACGTCTGAAGCACGGGCACCGCTCGACCCATTTTCTCATTCACTGTCGGCAACAGGTCGGCCCGATCCGGTGTTTTGCTCAGGAGCCATCCGCGCGGCCAGCTGTAATATGAGCCTTCGGTGACGTGAATCAGCCGCCCGGGGGCGTACAACGCCGGCATGCCTTCGTGATCATTGTCATTGGTGAAGAGATTCCACTCGCGATCAAAACAGAGCCCGCAGGAGTTCCGTAAGCCGCGGGCGTACGATCGCAGATTGGTCCCGTCCGGTCGCATGCGAAAGACCGCGCCGACGCCGTTGTACGGCATGCGTGCCCAACCGTCTTTCACCGCGGGATGTTGTTCATCCGGCTTGAACCACATCGACCAGTGGCCCCAGTGATCGGGTCGACTGAAATCGCCGTAGTACCACAGCGGATCGCCCATGCTGACGTAAAGATCCCCCTCCGGTCCCCATGCCAGGGCATGAAAACACTGGTGGACATGCCCGTTCGGCACGCCCCACAGCAGGCGCTCCACCGTAACGCCGTCCCGCTTGAGCCGTGCCCCGGGCAAGCGGTAAATCGCGCTGACCGTGCTGACGTAAAGGTCGTCGCCCCGGATTTCGATGTCGTAGACCCAGGTGTGATCTGGAAACGTATAGAGCAGTTTTCGCGGCAGATACGTGCCGTCCGGCGCCACGTCATAAGCGAAGAGCGTCCTGCGGCCGCCGACGAACACCCTTCCCGCAGAATCGCAGCGAACGGATAGAAAGGAATCATCGGGCGAGGTGTCAAGCAGTCGAACGGTCAAATTCGGATCGGTGACGTGATAGTCCAACTCTGCCGCCGTCAGCATTGTCGGAATGAGCACGATCCAGGCCAGCAGCAGACGAGACGTCATGGGTGCCTCACAACACGAATTCGGTTTGGTCCTTTTGTACCGACCGTGTGTTGCCAAAGGAAGCGGTATCAGCAACGGCGGCACAGGGCCGGCACCGAGTGCACAGACCGAAGCGAGGATGCTCAGCAAAGGTCATTGCGATGAAATCCTTGATGAACATCGGGGGCTAGCGCTTCGTTTTGTCGATAAGCATTTGGTCACCCCTGCTCTATCGAGATCGTGGCCATGTCTTCTGAGGTTGTTGCTGCGAATGAATCCGTCCCGAAGCCCGCGGGCTGGCAGCGTTTGAAACGGGTACGGCGGGTTCCGCAGCACAACTGGCAAGTGGAGCTTCCCCCTGAACGATCGTCAGGAGAACAATGGCGTCGCTTTCGTTTCTTCAGCCTGCTGGGAGTGCTGGTTGTCTTGATGGGAGCGTTTGTGCTGGTGGCTGTGGATGCCCCGCGAAAGACGCCCATGCTGATCGTGACGGATGTTCGGCCGGGATCGATTCCACAATCGCCGTGGCTGGATGAAGAAATCGAACGCCTGAAGCTTCTCGATCAGACGACACTCACGATCCGGACCTGCACTCCGGCATCGTCAGTCGGCGCGGCCTTCACCCAGTTTCATCAAGCACTGCAGGACCTAGCTGCTGCCGCGAACCAGACGGGAGCGGTTGTTGTTTACGTACGTCTGCCCGGCCTGGTCGATGACGCCGGTCGTCCCTGTCTGATCCCCTCGCATGCGACGCTGGTGCGGACGGAAGAATGGCTTCCCGTCGAAGCGCTGTTGGACCACGTTGCGGGCGACATCTTTCCAGCCCATGTGCGACGGCTCGTCATCTTCGATCGAAGTCAGTCGGCCCGAGTGTGGCCAGCCGGAGTGCTCGCAGACACGTTCGCCGATCAACTCGCCAGCCTGATGAAGCGGCAGCACGATGCGGGCCATTGGCAATCGCTCGCCGTGCTGACAGATACGTCCGACCGACAGAACGGCTGGCACGCGGCGACGACAGGCGGGTCTGTGTTTGGGGAAGCGGTCTGGTCGGCACTCGCCGGTCGAGCGGACGCCATCGGGGCGGGTGGGAACGGCGACCAGCGCATCACTCTTTCGGAATTCGCCAACTTCGTCACCCGGCGAACGACGGATTGGGTCCAAGCCAATCGCCAACAAGCTCAAACGCCCACACTCATCTCTTCGACATCCGGCGACGTGAACCTGTTCTGGGCCGCCTCATCCCGGACGCAGCACGCCTGGCAGGCGAAGGCCGATCGTCTGCGCACGACGATCAATCGCGATTCCTCCATCGAGCGGATGACAAAGTTATGGAATGAGCGACTGGCACTCGAACAGCAGGCTCCCTGGCGTTTTGATCCCGTCGGCTGGCAACGGCTGAATCGTTCGATGTTGAACTATGAACGTCTGATTTCCGGCGGTAACGGCGCCGCCCGACAACGGAGTGATGTGGAGCGATCGATCCAGTCGCTGCTGGTTCAACTGAGTGAGAGCACGCGATGTCGTCTGCCGTTGAACCCGGGTGAGGCCCGGCTGCATCATCGGCATCTCACGCAGCGTGTGAATTCGGGTCAACCGGCCGAAAGTGAGCGCATCGCGAATGTGTTCAGCCAGGTTCGCGAACGTCCCGCGCGGCAACTCGCCAAGTCCCTGCTGACGGATCTCCATCGCAGCGGCCCCGTTCGACAGGACTGGGATCTCGTCGTGCTGCATCACCTGATCAATGACGCGCCCGACGCCGCATGGGCTCAGTCGGAAGTGATGTCCCGGACGTTGGCATTACTGGAAGCACTCGGGGGTCTACAGGCGCTGTCTGAAGTTACGGTCAGCGGGATGCTGGATGAGCAATGCCAATCTGTCGAGGCCGATGCACGCGAGATTCTTGATCGCCTGTTTGTCGGCACCGACCACGATCTGCTGTTCGCGCGAGACCGGTTGTCGGCTGCCGAAGACAAAGTGGCGGCTTGTCGACAATTCGCTCAGCAATTGATCCAGGCGCTCGATCAGCGTGACCGGGCCGCTGCCGAGTTGCCGCGGCTCGCTGAGTGGATTTACGCACCACATCACGGTGAAACGGAGGAGATCGCCCATCAGCGCATCGGCGAGTGGTTCGCCGCCACGAAAAGCTGGAAGCACCTGGAACAGGCCATCGAAAACTGCCATGAGCAGGGAGGCAGCACGGAACTGGTGTCGATGGTCTCCACCTTGTCGACACAACTCGAGCGTGAGCTGGCGGTGCTGTGGGCGCGCGTCGACCGGGCCTACGACCGGCTGCTGACCGATCCCGTCGATGCGGTCGCCGTGGCCGAGATGGAACACATGCTGTCGACATCGCTGCTGCCGCGACAACCCGATTCACGCAGCCGTAGCCGTGTTGAACAGCGGATCTGTTTGTATGAAACGTGGCAGCAGGCCGCCATCCAGCTGGACATGCAGCACGCCGTTGCACTCCGATCCGGCAATCACAAGCCGGAAGCGGTCAAGGCGGTTGTCGCAGATGACTGGATGATCCAGATCGTTCGTGGCGCGGCACCGCATCCAATGTCATTGATGCTGGCGCTGGGCGATCACACGGTCGATCTTGCGGCCCCGTCATCACCCGCACTGGGTGATGAACTACTGACGAAGGCGGATGAGCGAACGGCGTCAATCCGCCGTCATCTGGCCTGCATTCCGCAGATCCTGCTGCGGGATCGCCTGACGAGTTTTGATTCACCCGAACTCCGCGATCGCGCCTGGCAAACACAGGCACGACAACTCCGCGATGCCGCCCCGTGGTTATCCGGCGACTTGCCTTACAACCCCTGTCAGCGGATGGAACTGGCTGCCTGGGGAGGCCATCTGCGACGACGGGCCGCGTGCATGGCCGAAGATTTCTGGTTCGGGCCGCTCGACAGCGATGTCCCGTTTTTCGTCCGGGCGGCGACCGATCTGCTGGATGCCGCGGATTTGTGCGAGGCGGGCTTTGCTTCATCGTTGACTGCGGCCGGAAAAGCGGAAACGAACGCCCTTCGGCAACGTCTGGCGTCTCAACGCCCCCCTCTGCGCGTGACCGCGATCGCGATTCCCCAGGTCCTGCCCGCGGATGATCTCCAGACAAACGTCTCGGTCACGCGGTCGCCGGAAGCTCGCCTGCCGACAGGCACCGCCGCGGTGTTGATCAGTCAGCAGAACCGTTCCACGGAAACAACCGTCCCCCGTGCAGCGGCGGCGGTCCCCGCGGAATCCCCCGTCGTCCAAGAGCCGACAACGTCGTGGGTGACGTTGCGCTGTCCGGCTCCGACAACGAATTCTGACAACTCGCCACCAGCGCGGGCCCTGGCCCTCTTCCGCGGACATCGCTTCGTCGACACCTTTGAGCTGGTTCCCACAGCCGGGTTAACCGTTCGCTCCGCACCCGCGCTTCCGGCTCCGACTACCGTCGTGGTGCAGAGTCATCAGCGCCGACCCAACGCGATCCTGTTCATTCTGGACGCGTCCGCTTCGATGACCGACAACGTCGCTCGGGAAGGCAATCGCGGTTCCGTCCGTAAGCTCGATGCAGCGATGGAAGCGTTGACATCGCTGTTGAATGATCTGGCGGATCAATCCGAAGTCCAGGTGGGTGTTCTCATTTATGGCCACCGCGTCGCGTCCGGCGACACCGCGGCCGCCGGGATTGTCCGCCAGCCGCTGTATCGCCAGCGATTCCCGTTTCCGTCCACTCTGCAACCGTATGAAGATGTCGAAACGGTGCTTCCCATCGGCCGCTTTGGCGTGATCGAACGCAGCCAGATCGAAGACCGACTGCGCTTCGTGCGGCCGTGGGGGGAAACGCCGTTGTATCTCTCCATCCTGCAGGGACTGGAACAGTTCGAGTCGGTCCGGGCCGATGTCACCAAGACGATGGTCGTGATCACGGACGGATTGAACTATCAGTTCAACCCCGCTCCGGAAAAACAGACGCAACTGGATGACGTGCTTCGCTCTGTTCCAGGGCGGGAC
>DASRYX010000108.1:0-5134 GCA_035686985.1 Planctomycetaceae bacterium
GTCGGCCCTTCGAGCCGGTCGCCGTCTTCGTGAAACGGGACATTCTCCGACTTGCCGTACACCTCCGAGGTCGAGGTGAGCAGCACGCGTTTGCGGTAGCGGGCCGCGAGTTTCAGGACGACGTCGGTTCCCTGAAAGATCGTGCTGATCGTCTGCACCGGCTGTTCCATGATCAGCTTCACGCCGACGGCGGACGCGAGATGAAACACGGCGTCACAATCGCGGATCAGCGGTTCCGTCAGGCTTTCCTCCAGAACGCTGCCGACGATCAGCTTGAAGCCCGCGTGCTGGTGAAAGCCTTCGATGTTCTCAAACCGACCCGTGGAAAGATCGTCGATGACGGTGACTTCATGCCCGGCGTGCAGCAGCCGCTCACACAGATGCGACCCGATAAACCCGCAACCACCGGTGACCAGATACCGCATCGGAGTCTTTTCGCCTGAGAAGCATACGATCTGACAAGATTGCCAGATAGCGTATCACGCGGCGGGAGGCGTTGTCATTCGTCGAAAAGATCGCCGGGCCACGGTAAGATACGGGCTCGACAACTGCCTTTTCCTCGCGACAGAAACGTAAGGATGGTTCGATGAAGTGGCCGATCATTTTCGCCTTGCTGACCGGGTTGTTCTGGGGAACCTACGGCCCCGCTTTGGGGATCGCCCGCGCGGCGGAAGGGAATAATCCGTTCAAACCGTACCTGATGATCGGCGTCGCCTACCTCATCTGGGCGGTGATCGGCGGTTTCGCCGGGATCAAATACACCGGCGTGGACGCAACGTTCACCAAAGACGGTATCACTTGGGGATTCATCGCCGGGTCGCTCGGGGCCTTTGGTGCGCTCACGTTGACACTGGCGATGTTTTCGTTTCAGGGGATGAAGCCGCGGGCGGATATCGTGATGCCGATCGTCTTCGGGACCGCTGTTTCGGTGTCAGCGATCACCTCCGTATTGATGACCAAAGCGACGCCCAGCCCCGCCCTGATCGGCGGCATCATCGGGATGGCGGTGTGCATCGTGATCGTCGCCTCAAACACGCCACACGCCGCACCTCACAAACCGAAGCCCGTGGGTGACACGCCCGCCGCCGCGAGCGAAGCTCCACCGGCTCACTAACATCTCACCATCACTCGCTCCCAAGCTCTGCTTGGGAGTGTCTCTTTCCGAAGCTCGGCTTCGTCTTCAGGACTGGCACGATGTTGAGGGACTTTGGAAATCTTGCTCTGGCGATCTTCAAGGAGCCCCTTCGACAATACGGTTTCAAGCGTGAGTCCAAGAAGACAGAGAAATACTTCTGCAACGTCGTTTTTGTTAATGGAGAACGTTACGTCAGGATTACAGCTAACGTACACCCACGAGATTATCCGCCGTATTTCAACGTCATTCTTGGAGAAGGACCGAGGGACTTCTTTGAATCGGACTGGAACTCGATCGCGCTATGGCGGCTCAAGAATTTGAAGACATTCACCGATACCGGTCGTCCCTATAGCCATGTGAACAAGGAGAACCTTCCGGAACTGCTTGAGCACGCGCGGGATGAACTGTTGGAATTCGGTGAGGATTTTTTATCGGGAGATGTCGCCCTCTTCCATCGAGCCCGGTCCGAGATGAACACAGGACGAGAGCCGTACAAGATTCTCTCCAACGGCACTTGGACGTTTGAGCCCAAGAGCGTCGAACTGAAGGAGAAGAACTCCTGAGAACGATCCCGTCTACGGCCGTACGATCTTCGCGTTCGCACGCTCGGCGGTGACGATCTCCGTCCATCGCTGGGCGCAAATGCGTTCGAGAATCTGCGGGCGGGCGTCTTCCACGCTGAGCTGCCCCGGTTCGCGGTCGGTGACCTGAATCAGGTGCACGCCGAACGGAGACTTCAGCGGCCCGGCGATTTCGCCCGGTGCGAGTTTCCACACGGCTTCAGTCAGCACATCGGGCAACTGTCCGCGACGACTGATCCATCCGACATCGCCGCCGTTCTGCACCGACGGCGCTTGTGAATACGCCCGCACGGCCCCGTCGAAGCCCATCGCCTTCGATTCCACCTCTTTCCGAACCTTCGTCAGCAGCGCATCGGCATCAACGCGGGCCGTGTCATCAGCCGCTCTGCGAAAAATCTGCCGGACGCGCACGCGCGTGCCGTCGTATTCCGGGCGATGATCGTTGAAGATTTTGCGGATTTCGTCCGGCGGCGTCGACTGTTCAATGTACGCCTTCCACGCGAGCGGCAGACCGATTTCGGCTTTCAACCGCTCGGAGGTCAGGCCGAGCCGCTTGAACAACGCATCCGGCTTCTCGCCGCGGCGAACGACCATCTGCTGAATCACCTGCGTCTGTTGCTCGATGGCGTCGGCATCGGGAGTAATTTTCTTCGCGGCAAGAAAGCCACGCACGAGCTGGCGTTCGATCAGCTGCTCGACCAATCGCGGCCGCTGCAGCTTCTGTTCGTCCGGCGACAAGCCGCGCGAGAAGCCGAAGAACTCGACATCGCCTTCGGTGATGCTCACTCCGTTCACGGTCGCGACGACCGCTGAAGAGTCGGCGGCATCACAAAAACCGCAGAGTCCACCAAGCAGCACACAAGCCCACGCCGTCCCTGCGATTCGCGTCATTTTTCGTTCCTGCCGTTCAGGGTGCACCATTCGATGCGGTAGTATAACGGAAGTGGGATCGGCTTCATCACTCGCATGGAAATGAGACGGCGTTCATGAAACTGGCGATGGCCCAATTGAATCCGACGGTGGGCGATGTCGTGGGCAACTCCAGGATGGTGATCGAAGCCATCGAGCAGGCCCACGCGGCGGGAGCCGAGCTGGTCGTCCTCAGTGAACTCGTCATCAGCGGCTATCCGCCGAAGGATCTGTTGCTGCGGGAAGGGTTCGCCCCGGCGTGCGACCGGGCCGTGGAACGGATCGCGGCCGCCATTCCGCCGACCATCGGCGTCTTAGTCGGGCATCCGTCGGCGCGCGATGTTCCCGAAGGCCGCACCGCGAATGCGTGCAGCCTGCTATGCGGTGGCAAGATCCAGAAGACCATTCACAAGCTGCTATTGCCGAACTATGACGTGTTCGATGAACGACGGTATTTCCGCCCGGCGAGTCAGATTGCACCGATTGAATTCGGCGGCAAACGGCTCGGCGTCCACATCTGTGAAGACGCGTGGTGGGGCGAGCCCGACACGTTTTATCACGCTGATCCGCCGGCGCTCGCTGATCCCGTCGCGACCTTGGCCGAAGCGGGCGTCGACGTGTTCATCAATCTGTCGGCGAGTCCGTTCGAGGCCCGCAAAGCACTGCGACGCGAAGGCTTGATCCGGCGGCACGTCGCGAAATATCAGCGGCCGTTCGTCTTCGTGAACCAGGTCGGCGGCAACGACGATCTTGTCTTCGACGGCAACAGCTTTGTGATGGATGCCAACGGGCAGAAGGTCTTGCAACTCGCGGGATTCGAGACACAACTGTATCTGCTGGAGCTCGACATCCTGCCGCCGCCGTTAGTGCCGACGGAAACGCCCGTCGAAGAGCAGCTGCTCGACGCGCTGATTCTCGGCCTGCGGGATTACATGGGCAAATCGGGCTTCACTGATTGCGTGCTGGGATTGTCCGGCGGGATCGACAGCGCCCTCGCGGCCTACATCGCGGCTCAGGCCGTCGGACCAAAACACGTGCACGGTCTGATGATGCCCAGCCGATTCAGCAGTGATCACAGCATTGCCGACGCTGTCAAGCTCGCGGAGACCATCGGCCTTGACGGGCAGATCATTCCTATCGACCCCGCTCATAAAGCGTATGAAACGCTGGAAGTCGTCGGCCCGGAACTGCTCGGCGCCCCCGGCGGGATTGCGGATCAGAACCTGCAGGCCCGCATTCGGGGAGCGATTGTGATGATCCGCAGCAATCATCACGGCTGGTTACCACTCGCGACGGGTAACAAAAGCGAACTGGCGATGGGCTATTGCACGCTCTACGGCGACATGGCCGGCGGGTTCGCGGTTCTCGCCGACCTGTTGAAGCGCGATGTCTACGCCGTCAGCCGGTACATCAACGCCGTGCGCGAACAGCGCGAGGTGATCCCACAGAATGTCATCGATAAAGCCCCGAGCGCGGAACTCGCGCCGAATCAATTCGACCAGGACACGCTGCCGCCGTATCCGCTCCTGGATGCGATTCTCACCGGTCTTGTGGAAGACGAGGTCTCGGTGGAGACGCTCTGCCGTCAATTCCCCGCGGAGACGGTGAAGTGGGTCGCCCGGCGGTTGGACCGCAACGAATACAAACGCCGCCAGATCCCCCCCGGCATCAAACTCTCCGCCCGCGCCTTCGGCAGCGGCAGACGCATGCCGATGGCCGCGAAGTATGAGTTGGGGTGAGGGATTACGACCCCGCCGGGGTCGTTTTCTCGCTCGCTCGCGGCAAGTGCTTCCCGCGGGTAGACTGACGTATTCGGCGATTCCGATGGACATCTCCCCAAAGAATCGCCGCAGCGGATCGCACAATCAGGCAGTCAGAGACGAGCGGCAACGATGGCACAGCGGAAGGTGGGCGTGTGGTTGGTCGGGGCGTGGGGCGGCGTGGCGACGACCGTGGTGGTCGGCATCATGGCCCTGCGACGCGGGTTGACGGAGCCGACCGCGCTGGTCTCCGCGCTGCCGCCACTGGCCGGGCTGGACCTCGCCGGGTTTGATGAACTCGTCATCGGCGGGCACGAAATCCGCGAGACAACGTACCGGGCCGAAGCCGACGTGCTGCACAAGAAGTCGCGGGTCTTTTCGCCGGAATGGTGGCCGCACATCGAGGCCGATCTCGCCGCCGCGGACGCCGAGGTGCGACCGGGGACGCTGCACAATGTCGGAGCGACGATCGATTCGCTCGCCGGACCGAAAACCAACGCATTCCGGGGTGAGTCGGCCGGTCAAGCGGTGACGCGACTCGCTGCGGATATCAAATCGTTCAAAGACCGGCTCAAACTCGACCGCGTTATCGTCGTGAATGTTTCCTCGACCGAACCGCCGGTCGATGCGTCGGTCAAAGAATTGCCGTGGACGGAGATCGACAAGCAACTCAGCACGAACGGCCCGTGTGCGCTGCCCGCCAGCACGCTCTATGCAATCGCCGCCTTCCGGGAAAAAGCGGCCTACGT
>DASRYX010000109.1:0-2787 GCA_035686985.1 Planctomycetaceae bacterium
GTATCTCTCCGCGGACTATCCGAAGTTCAACGCGATCATTTACTCGCTGGATGTCTTCGCGCCGTTCACATATCTGCACCAGGCCAACTATTGGGTGCCGAACCCCACGCGCGGCGAGCGAATCCGGCTGGGGTTCTGGTCTCCGCGCCCGGGCGAGTTGCTGCGTGTATACCTCTGGTTGCATGTCGTTGCAGGATGGTTGCTGACTTCACTGCTCGTCGCCGGTCTGACCGGCCTGGTGCAGCACTAAGCTCGAACAGTAACGAAGGGTGGCGGGGGCGCACCGAAGGAGGCCCCCGGAATCATTCGTGTTGTTCTCAGGGCTTCCGCTCACGCGGTGCGCCCCTGCCACCCACTGTTGAACCATCCGTTACCGGAAGCCGCCCGAAGCGAGGAGCGTCTGGCCGGTGACCCAGCCGGCGTCATCGCTGGCCAGGAACGCAACCGCCGTGGCAATGTCCTTCGGTTGACCGATTCGTCCCAGCGGCGTCTGCTGTTCGATCTGCTTGCGGAAATCACTTTCCGTAATCCCGGCACCGTGCGTTCCCTCGGTTTCGACTAGTCCGGGATTGATCGAGTTCACGCGAATGTGGCGGGCACCGAGTTCGACGGCGAGCGAACGGGTCACCGCATCGACGGCCGCCTTGGTGGCGCTGTAGACGCTCGCATTCGGAACCGGACTCGACGCGACAACGGAGCTGACGTTGATCACGCTTCCACCACTCGTCGGGAAATGCTTGACGGCTTCCTGCGTGGTGTGCACGAGACCGAGCACGTTCAGATCAAACTGTTTGTGAAAATGCTCGGGCGTGACTTCTTCGAGCTGTGCAAACTCATAGATCCCCGCGTTGTTGACGAGCACGTCGACGTGGCCGAACGCTTTCTTCGACTCGGCAAACAATCGCTGGATGTCGGCTGGCTTGGCGACGTTCGCCTGGACGGCGACCGCTTTGCCGCCGTTGCCGGTGATCTCGCTCACCACGCGGTCGGCGCCGTCTTTACTGGACGAATAATTGACGACGACCGCGGCCCCGTCTTTTGCCAGTTGCAGCGCGATTGCCGCTCCGATGCCCTTCGACGCCCCGGTTACGACCGCCACTTTACCTTGCAGTTTCTGCGACATGATTGCTTTCCTCGCCGGGGGCAACGACTGGCGTCGGACGACGGTCCGACTCGGTGAAATGACGGAACTCGTGAATCCATCACGAGATCGTCATCATCAAGTCGTTGTGTGTCCCGGCTGATGCAGGGGATTACCGCATTTGATCGGTGATCTTACACCGATTCAAAGAATTTCGAGACAGTCGCGGCCGAAAGACGTAGAATCCGCTGTGCGGACCAATCTTCCTTTCACCGTGGTCCGCACAGCGGACCCTACGCCAACATTCTTCATGACCGTGTAAGTTTTGCCCGCGGTGCCGGTATTCAAGGAGTCGACACGACCTTTCCCGCCAATAAGCGAGCCGCCATGCGATGTTGTGTGTTGCCCAGAACATGGAAAGTCGCCGATGGTTCGCTGCGGGTCCTCGTCCGAACCGAGAAACCGGAGTATCATGAGACTCGCAGCGCTCCCGACGGGCCGCGATCAGAGGGTCGACGGCCGCCCCGGTCACTCTCTGGGTCCATGATGGCTGTCGACGATTCACCGCTGACCCGGGCCAGTCTGCTGGTCCAGCTGCGCGATGGCGAAAACACGGCGGCCTGGCACGAATTTGTGCGGCTTTACGGGCCGGTCGTTTACGGCTTCGCGCGCAAACGTGGCTTACAGGACGCTGATGCCGCGGACTTAATGCAGGACGTGCTGCGATCCGTTTCGTCCGCGATCGGGCGGCTCGATTATGATCGCCAGCAGGGAACATTCCGTGGCTGGCTGTTCACGATCACCCGCAACAAGGTGTTCAACTTTCTGTCGGCCCGCCGCATCCGGCCGCAAAGTTCCGGCGATACGGCGACCAATCGGCTGCTGGAAACGCATCCCGAAGCGGTTGACGGCGCCGATGTCTGGGAGCTGGAGTACCAGCGTCGGCTCGCGGCCTTGGCGATGGACAAGGTGCAAACCGAATTTCAGACATCCACCTGGCAGGCCTTCTGGCAGACCGCCGTTGAAGGCCGGGCGGTGACCGACGTCTCCCAGGAATTGAACCTGTCACCCGGAGCGGTGTACGTCGCCAAGAGTCGTGTCCTGGCTCGATTGAAGCAGGAAGTCGACCAACTTCGGCGACAGGAAGAGAAATAGCATGGCGACCATCTCCCAATGTCCGGGACACAACGAACTCCGTCAGCTGCTGGATGGCTCGCTATCGAGCGAACGCCAGCAGCAATGCACGCAGCACATGGATTCCTGCGAGTGCTGCCAGGCGAAGCTCGAAGAACTCGCCACCGATGGGACACCCCTGACGCAGGTTGTCGAGCATCTGAATGCCGCCGCGCCGGGCTCGGGCTCCGCGTACTGGCCGGCGATCAAGGAACTCGACAACGTCTATCAGGAAACGTTCGTCCCGCGAACGACGCCGCGGCGAGCGACGCCGTCACTGGATTTCCTGCAACCGGCAACGGATCCCGCGTACCTTGGCCGCCTCGCACAGTTTGACGTGATGCGGATCATCGGCCGCGGCGGCATGGGCATCGTTCTCGAAGCCTTCGATTCGCGGCTGCAACGCCATGTCGCCATCAAGATTCTCGATCCGGAACTGCAGGAAGATGAACTCTCGCGCCAGCGGTTCTGCCGTGAGGCCCGTGCCGCGGCGTCAATCACCCACGAAAACGTGGTCGCAGTCCATCAGGTGG
>DASRYX010000110.1:0-2313 GCA_035686985.1 Planctomycetaceae bacterium
CGTTCCCGCTGACATGTACTGCACTTCGCCCGGATGCAGCGCCGCTTCATGCCCCAGGCTGTCGCGATGCGCGAGCGCACCGGAGAGCACATACGTAATGATTTCCATATCACGGTGACCGTGCATGCCGAAGCCCTGTCCCGCCGCGATGGTGTCCTCGTTCATCACCCGCAGCGCGCGGAATTGCGTCCATTGCGGATCGTAATAATCACCGAACGAGAAGGTGTGCGCCGTCTGCAGCCAGCCATGATTGAACTGGCCGCGATCATCCGCCTTGCGAAGCGTGAACATTGCCTGCGTCCTGTGAGAGGAAATCGAACTGCAGGTATTCTAGCGCACGAATATCACGTGGAAACTTGAACGGGTGTCTCGAAATAGTCGGCGGCCATCGCGAGGGCGTGTTCCCGGATGATCGCCCGCAAGCAAGCCGGGCGGATGACCGTCGCATGCCGGCCGTAGCCGAGGATCCACCACGCGACCTCCTGCACGCCCTCCAGGGTCGCACGCCATTCCAATATGCCGCCGTCGAGCCATTTCAGCTCCTGCGTGGCGTGCCAGCGGACTTCGGCGATGTTCCCGGCGACCGGCGGCCGAAAGTGGACCACGACTTCATGCCGTTCATTGGGCATCCGTATCAGATGCCAGGCGAGTCCGAAGTAACGTTTCAAACTGAACCGCGGAGGTATGCGATACGTAGCGGCGAGGACTTCCACCAAGTCCACGCGGCCTAAATGAAACGTCCGCACGGCGCGATGCAGCGACGAGCGCCCGATCACGTACCACGCGCGGCGGCTGTAAACAAACCGGTACGGACTCAGCAGTGTGGTAATCGCGCCGCCGTCAAAAAAACTCTGATAACGGATGCGGGCACAGCGCCGCTGCAGCAAAGCCTGCATCAGCTCACGATAAATGGTTTCGGACGTATCATGCGGATGATGCGGATCGAGTCGAATCACAAATGAGTCGATCGATTGCTCGGCCGTCTCGCGGACCTTACGCGGTAACTGATGCAAAATCTTCTGCGCGGCCTGCCGGGCGGCCGAATGAAACGGCAATCCGGAATCCGGGTCGCCCAGCTGCTGGCAGACCAGCAACAGCGAAAACACTTCTTCGACCGTCAGTTCCTGCGGCAGCAGCGTGGTGCGCTTGGGCAGGTAGTAGCCCTGCCGGTCTTTGTCGTAGATGATCGACACGCCGGCGGCCTGCAGCGTGGCGAGGTCACGAAAGATCGTCCGCCGGCTGACCCGGCACTCCGCCGCCAGGACCACGGAACTCAGCGTTCGCCCGCTTTGCAGGGCATCCAGGCAGCGCAGCAGTCGCTGTAAGCGTCGGTCTGCAGACATAACGCAGCATCACTCGCCGACAAGGTGGTGTTGCAGGAACAAGGCGACGGCCGCCGTCAGATAGTCCCGGTTCTCACGGCGACGAAAGCCATGGCCTTCGTTATCCGCGTAGATGGTCCACACCGGGACGTTGTTCCTCCGCACCAGCGGCGCGATCAACTCCGCTTCGGAAAACGGCACCCGCGGATCATTCTTGCCATGCGCGACGAGCAATGCCGAGCGGATCTTGTGCGCATTCGCCGTCGGGTTGATGCGCTCGAAGACGTTCCGCATCGCCGGATCGCGCTCGTCGCCGTATTCCGCGCGGCGCAGGTCCCGCCGATATGCCGAAGTGGTCTCCAGGAACGTGATGAAGTTGGCAATGCCGACGACATCGATCCCGGCGCGAATGCGATCAGGAAAGTGCGTCAACGAGGAGAGAACCATGAACCCGCCATAAGAGCCGCCGCTGACCGCCACGCGCGAGGCGTCAAGTTCCGGCTGCTGAGCGATCCAGTCGAGCAGCGCACCGATATCCCGCACGCTGTCTTCGCGCTGCGGGCCGTTGTCCAGCGTGAGATACGTTTTTCCGTACCCCGCGGAACCGCGCACATTCGGCACGAGCACCGCGATGCCCAGTTCATTGAGATAAAACTGTTCAATCCCGGAGAACGTCGGACGCGATTGACTCTCCGGCCCGCCATGAATCTGAATCAGCACCGGGACTTTTTTGTCCGACGAGGCGGTCGGCGGCCGAAAGTAGAACGCCGGGATGGACCGGCCGTCGAACGAATTGAACCGCACCAGCTTGGACGTGATGAAACTTTGCGGATCGAGCCCGCCCACTTCACCGAACGTCCATTGCGTCAGCTTTTGTTCCGCGAGGTCCCACGAGAAGGCATCGGCAGGCGCGTTCGGCCGGGCGAGCGTGAAGCCCAGGTGCTTGTTGTCGGGCGAGAACTCAACGTGGTCCACGACCCCCGTGGGCAGT
>DASRYX010000111.1:0-11151 GCA_035686985.1 Planctomycetaceae bacterium
GTGTGTGGCCCCGGGCGCTCTGGTTGGTCAACATCCGCCAGAACGCCGGCGACTGACGTGCCGGTTTTTCGCCGGCGGAAAGAGTTGAAGGAGAGTTTTCAATGGCTGAGTTTGACACAACGACTAAAGAGCTGGGCGACAAGATCGTCGGCTTGACCCTGCTCCAGGCGAAGGCCCTGTCGGATTACCTGAAGGAAGTCCACGGCATCGAGCCGGCTTCAGGCGGCGCTGTGATGATGGCTGCCCCGGCTGGCGGCGGCGGCGGTGAGGCCCCTGCGGCCAAGACCGAGTTCGACGTCATCCTGACGGCGTTCGGCGAGAACAAGATCAACGTCATTAAGGTGGTCCGCAGCATCACCGGCCTGGGGCTGAAGGAAGCCAAGGATCTGGTTGAAGGTGTGCCGAAGCCGCTGAAGACGGCTGTGCCGAAGGAAGAAGCCGACATGATCGCGAAGGAAATCGCGGACGCTGGCGGCAAGGCAGAAGTGAAGTAACACAGCGATTGCAATCTGTGTGTTGAGTCATCGCGGCGACGAGGGAGAGCGCGAGCTGATCCTCGTCGCCGGTTGGCGTTTATCGCGGTGCCGGTTGAAGTTGCGTTCGTTGCTCGCTCGACGAATTCATTTTTTGACTTGGGTGGTTTGCGATTGGCACGCCTCTCGCTATACTTCCCCGACCCATGGCCTGCTGTTGCGCTGCGCTGATGCTATTGACGTTGATGCCAACGAGTTCCGACCGCCGGGCGGAGGGTCGGGGTTCATGGAACATTTGCTCGAAGGGGGGAGCCGGGTTGACCGGGACGTCATTCGGCGACTTCCGGAGCATCGCTGCTCCACCGAATTCGGCTGGGAGCACGTTTGCTCCATATCTGGGAAGCATGTGTGCTTCCCGGGAACTGACAACGACGACAGTCGACGCTTGCGCGAGTTGTGCAGGGGGCGACTGTTTCACTGTTTCCAGAGGGGGCCCTTGGATGCGATGGAGTCTCGCCTCCCCGGATGCGGTTGTATTGAGGATTGCCGGTTCCTGGCAACGTGATTTCAGCGTTGCTGTTTGATTTTCGCTGGTTGCGGTCCCGTGCCCGGTTGACTGCCCCGCGCACGCTCATCGTTTTCACTTAGCTGATTGAGAAGTTCGCATGCCGATTCCCGCTGAACGCATTCTCAAGATGGACTCGGTCGTCAACTTTGGCCATATCCAGGGCCAGTTCGACCTGTCCGATCTAACGCAGATCCAGACCGATTCTTACGATCGGTTCCTGCAGCTGGACAAGCGTCCGGGGCAGCGCCGCAACCAGGGTCTCGAAGAGATTCTGCGTGAGGTGTTCCCCATCGAGAGCTACGACGGCCAGCACCGGCTCGAGTACGTGAAGTACGAGCTCGGAAAGCCTCGCTATACACCGACGGAATGCCGCCAGTTGCGGCTCACCTACGGCCGGCCGTTCCGGATCTGGCTGAAGCTGATGAAGGAGCAGCCGATCGAGGAAGAGGTTTACCTCGGCGACATCCCGATCATGCTGGGCGGCGGCGAGTTCATCATCAATGGCGCGGAGCGCGTCGTGGTGAGCCAGTTGCACCGTTCGCCGGGCGTCGACTTCGTCGTTGCGTCGGAGCCGGGTGAAAAGAAGGCCTATTCGTGCCGCGTCATCCCTGAGCGCGGAAGCTGGATCGAGCTCGTCGTTTCCAAGAAGGAAACGCTGGGCGTCCGCATCGACCAGAGCGGCCGGTTCTCGGCGATGACTTTGCTTCGCGCGATGGACGCGAACTACTCGTCGACGACGGCACTCCTGAAGCTGTTCTACGACGTACAGACGGTGAAGGTGTCGAAGGGCGCGGAGGCGCTTGTCGGACATTACGCCGCGGAAGACATCATCTATCCGGCCGGTACGCCGCGCGTCGGCGAAATCATGTGCGAAGTGTCGCACCGGATCACGAAGACGGTCGCCCAGGAAATCGTGGAGTCGGGCGTCAAGACGATCCAGACCATCGAGACGGCTCCGGACCAGCTGATCCTGAACAGCACGCTGGAAGACACCTGCGCCAGCCATGAGGAAGCGCTGCTGAAGATCTATCAGCGCCTGCGTCCGGGCAACCCGCCGCAGCTTGAAAAGGCGATGGATCTGTTCCGCGAGAAGTTTTTCGATCTGAATCGGTATCGCCTGGGGCGCGTCGGCCGGTTCCGCATCAACCGGAAGTTCAACCAGGACATTCCGGACGACGAAATGACCCTCCGGGCGGAGGACTTCGTCAACGCCATCCGCTACCTCGTGAAGCTGCGGATCAACGACCAGTCGGCCCAGGTCGACGACATCGACAATCTTGGCAACCGGCGTCTGCGGACGATCGACGAGCTGGCGACGGAAGAAATCCGCAAGGGCTTCCTCAAGCTGCGGCGCACCGTTCAGGAGCGTATGAGCCTGAAGGAAATGGAGAACGTCACGCCGCGGACGCTCGTCAACCCGAAGAGCGTTTCGGCCGCGATCGAGTTCTTCTTCGGCCGGAGCGAACTGTCGCAGGTGGTCGACCAGACGAACCCGCTGTCGATGCTGACGCACGAACGGCGTCTGTCGGCCCTTGGTCCTGGCGGTCTGAACCGGAAGCGTGCGGGCTTCGAAGTCCGCGACGTGCACATTTCGCACTACGGACGGATCTGCCCGATCGAAACGCCTGAAGGCACCAACATCGGCCTGATCTCGTCGCTGTCGATCTTCGCCAAGGTCGACGACTACGGCTTCCTCATTACGCCGTACCGGAAGGTGCACAACGGCAAGGTGACGGAAGAGATCGAATGGCTGCGTGCGGACGAGGAATCGAACGTCTACGTGTCGCCGGCCGATACTCCGGTGCACAACGGCAAGATCACAGAAGACCGCGTGCTGGCCCGGTTCCGCAACGACGTTCACTGGGTCGAAGCGAAGCAGGTGCAGTACATCGACGTGGCGCCGTCGCAGATGGTCGGAATTTCGGCCGGTCTGATTCCGTTCCTCGAGCACGACGACGCCAACCGCGCGCTGATGGGTTCGAACATGCAGCGGCAGGGCGTGCCCCTGCTGGTGGCGGAAGCGCCGCTCGTCGGTACCGGTCTCGAACGAGCCGTCGCGGAGAGTTCAGGCATGGTGGTGCGGGCTGAGAAGGCCGGCAAGATCACTTATGTCGATGCGAACTTCATCGAGCTCGATGGCAAGCGCACCGAGCTTCGCAAGTACATGGGCTTGAACGAGCGGACCTGCCTCAACCAGAAGCCGCTCGTCAAAGTCGGCCAGAAGGTGAAAAAGGGCGAGATCCTCGTCAACACCGCGGCAACATCGAATGGCGAGCTCGCTCTCGGCCGCAACGTGCTCGTGGCGTTCATGTCGTTCGAAGGGTTCAACTTCGAAGACGCGATCATCCTCTCCGAACGGCTGGTCAAGGAAGACGTCTACACGTCGATTCACATTGACGAGTTCGATGTCGAAGTCCGCGAGACCAAGCTCGGCCGCGAAGAGTTCACCCGCGACATTCCGAACGTCAGCGAAAAGGCCCTGCGGCATCTCGACGAGGACGGTATTGTCCAGATCGGGACCCGCGTTGAGCCCGGCGACATTCTCGTCGGCAAAGTCTCGCCCAAGGCGAAGACCGAACTGACGCCCGAAGAAAAGCTGCTCCACGCGATCTTCGGTCGCGCGGGTGAAGACGTGAAGAACGAATCGCTGGAAGTTCCCAGCGGTGTCGAAGGGATCGTCATTCACACGGAGAAGTTCTCGCGGCGGATGTCACTCTCCGAAACCGACCGCAAGAAGTTCGAAGCCGAACTCAAGAAGGTCGAAGACACCGGCGCGGAAGCGATCGCCAAGGCGTTCAAAGAGTTCCTTAAGGAGTACGAAGCGGCTGCGGGTGGCAAGCTGAAGGACGACGACGGTCGGGATCTGAAGAACACCGACGACAAGTTCCTCGCCGCGTTCGCTGAAAAGTTCCTGGGCTACTTCGAAGGGCTTGATCTCAAGAGCCCGCAGAAGAAGGCGGACTGTAAGAAGGTCATCAAGGAACACTGGCCGGCGGTCGAAGACGCGATTGACGCCCGTGATCGTCAGGTCAACACGATGAAGCGCGGGGACGAACTCCCCAGCGGCGTGTTGCAGATGGTTAAGGTCTACGTTGCGCAGAAGCGGCAGATCTCGGTCGGTGACAAGATGGCCGGTCGCCACGGTAACAAGGGGGTGATCTCGAAGGTGCTGCCCGAGGAAGACATGCCGTTCCTCGCTGATGGCACTCCAGTCGATATCATTCTCAACCCGCTGGGCGTGCCGAGCCGTATGAACGTCGGTCAGATTCTCGAGACCCACCTCGGTTGGGCGTGCTCGAAGCTCGGCATCCGCGCGAAGTGCCCGGTGTTCGACGGCCCTGCCGAAGAATCGATTCGCGAAATGCTCAAGCAGGCCGGTCTGCCCGAAGACGGCAAGGCCCAACTGTTTGACGGTCGCACGGGCGAAGCCTTCGAGCAGAAGACGACCGTCGGTTACATCTACATGTTGAAGCTGCATCACCTCGTCGAAGACAAGGTGCACGCACGGGCGACCGGGCCGTACTCGCTCATCACGCAACAGCCGTTGGGTGGTAAGGCGCGGTTCGGTGGTCAGCGGTTCGGGGAAATGGAAGTGTGGGCGCTGGAAGCATACGGCGCCGCTTACATTCTCCAGGAACTGCTCACCGTGAAGAGCGACGACGTCGAAGGCCGCACGAAAATTTACGAGTCCATGGTCAAGGGTGAGAACACGCTCGAAGCCGGTACCCCGGCCAGCTTCGAAGTGCTCTGCAATGAAATCCGCGGACTGTGCCTCAACATCCAGTTGGAGAAAGCAACCTCGTAATCCGGGCCGGCGACTCCGGGAACGAGTCGCCGTGCTACCTGCGTTGTGTTGTGTTTCTCCGTCTCGATTCCATTAATCAGGAGCGTCCGCCGTGAGCACTGCTGGCGAAACCGCTTACGATCGCGTGAATGAATATTCGGCCATTAAGATTGGCCTGGCCAGTCCCGCGGAAATCCGCAGCTGGTCCTTCGGCGAAGTCAAGAAGCCGGAAACCATCAACTACCGCACCTACCGGCCCGAGCGCGATGGTCTGTTCTGCGAACGGATCTTCGGACCGGAGAAGGACTGGGAATGCGCCTGCGGCAAGTACCGCGGGATGAAGTACAAAGGGATGATCTGCGACCGCTGCGGCGTCAAGGTCACCCACAGCCGTGTCCGCCGGAAGCGCATGGGCCACATCGAGCTTGCCGCGCCGGTCGTGCACATCTGGTTCTTCAAGTCGATGCCGAGCCGTCTCGGCGCGCTGCTCAACATCAAGACCACCCAGCTGGAAAAGGTCGTCTACTTCCAGGATTACGTGGTCATCGATCCGGGTGACACGCCGTTGCGGAAGGGCCAGCTCCTCACCGAAGAAGAGCATCGCCAGGCGAAGGCCAAGTACGGCGAAGGCACGTTCAGCGCCGACATGGGCGCGGAAGCGGTCAAGAAGCTGCTCCTCGGCCTGAATCTGATTGAGCTGTCGGTTCAGCTTCGCGCCGAGCTGAAGAAGACCACTAGCCAGCAGAAGAAGAAGGAACTCATCAAGCGCCTGAAGATCTCGGAAGCGCTGCGCGACAGCGACAACCATCCTGAGTGGATGGTTCTCGACTGTGTTCCGGTCATTCCGCCGGACCTTCGACCGCTCGTACTGCTCGATTCGGGCAACTTCGCGACGAGCGATCTCAACGATCTCTACCGCCGCATCATCAACCGGAACAACCGGCTCAAGAAGCTGGTCGATCTCAACGCGCCCGAAGTCATCGTCCGCAACGAAAAGCGGATGCTGCAGCAATCGGTCGACGCGCTGTTCGACAACAACCGCTGCAAGCGCCCGGTGCTGGGTTCATCGAACCGGCCGCTCAAGTCGCTGACCGACATGATCAAGGGGAAGCAAGGCCGCTTCCGCGAAAACCTGCTCGGTAAGCGCGTCGACTATTCCGCCCGGTCGGTCATCGTCGTCGGCCCGAATCTGCACCTGCATCAATGAGGCCTGCCGAAGAAGATCGCGCTGGAACTCTTCCAGCCGTTCATCATTCGCCGGCTCAAAGAACTCGGTCACGCCGACACCATCAAGTCCGCGAAGCGCATGCTCGAGCGGCGTGATGAAGAGGTGTGGGACATCCTCGAAGAAGTCATCACCAACCACCCGGTGTTGCTGAATCGTGCTCCCACGTTGCACCGCATGGGGATCCAGGCGTTCGAGCCGACCCTGGTGGAAGGGAACGCAATCCGGATTCACCCGCTGGTGTGCAAGGGCTTCAACGCCGACTTCGATGGCGACCAGATGGCCGTTCACCTGCCGCTGTCGATCGAAGCGCAAGTCGAAGCCACGACGCTGATGATGTCGACCAACAACGTCTTCAGCCCGGCGAACGGTGCGCCCATTATCAGTCCGTCGCAGGACATCGTGATGGGTTGTTACTACGCCACGGTGAAGAAGGACGATCGTCCCGGTCACGCGATGAAGTTCGCTTCGCTGCAGGAAGTGCACACCGCGCTCTTGCACAAGAAGGTGACTCTGCACACCACCATTCGCGTCCGTTTGCCGAAAGACAAGCGCGTGAAGGGCGAAGGGGCCGAGACCTTCAAACTTGGCGGCCTGGTCGAGACCAGCGTCGGCCGTGTGATGTTCAACGATATGCTTCCATCGAAGATGTCGTTCTATAACATCACGATGAAGAGCAAGGATCTGGCGAACGTCATTTCCGATTGCTATCTGGAGCTCGGCCGTCGTCAGACCATCGGCCTGCTCGACAAGATGAAAGAGTTCGGCTTCATCCAGTCGACCCGCAGCGGTCTTTCTTTCGCGACCAGTGATCTGAAGACTCCCGCGAACAAGGAGAAGGTGATCACCGACTCCGAAAAGAAGGTGCTGCAGGTCCAGAAGCTCTACGAAAAGGGCCTCATCACTCCAAAAGAACGGTACGAGAAGGTCCTCGACACCTGGACGCACGCCAGCGAAGAAATCCGCGGCGCGATGATGGAGTCGTTCAAGCACGACGTCCGCGACAACGGCCACTACGTCAACCCGATTTACCTGATGGCCGACTCGGGTGCCCGCGGTGGTCAGGAGCAGATTCGTCAGCTCGCCGGGATGCGCGGTTTGATGGCCAAGCCGAGCGGCGAAATCATCGAAACGCCGATCAAGGCGAACTTCCGCGAAGGTCTGACGGTGCTCGAGTATTTCAGCTCGACACACGGTGCGCGTAAGGGTCTCGCCGATACCGCCCTCAAGACCGCGGACTCGGGTTACCTGACCCGTAAGCTCGCTGATATCTGCCAGAACCTCGTCATCACGACTCACGATTGCGGGACCACCAAGGGCATCACCCGCGGCGTGGTTTATCGTGGTGAAAAGGTGGAAGTGGGTCTCGCCGAAGCCATCCGTGGCCGCGTGAGCCGCACGAACGTGGTCAACCTCATCACCGCCGAGCCGATCGTTCGTGAAAACGAATTGATCACCGTCGACATCGCCCGGAAGATCGAAGCGCTGGGCCTGGAGAAGATCCAGGTCCGCAGCCCGATGACCTGCGAAGCTGAGCTCGGCTTGTGCCGCTTGTGCTACGGGATGGACCTTTCCACCGGGGCCATGGTCGAAGAAGGCCTCGCCGCGGGGATCATCGCCGCCCAGTCCATCGGTGAACCGGGCACGCAGCTCACGATGCGGACCTTCCACATCGGGGGCGTCGGCATCCGCGACGTGCAGGAAAACGAAATCAAGGTGAAGCGTGCGGGCCGCGTGAAACTGGTTCGTGTTCGCAGCGTGGTGAACGCCGAAGGCAAGAGCGTGGTTCTCGGTCGAAATGGTGAAGTCACCATCGTCGACAACAAGGACCGCGAAATCGAAAAGTACACGATCCCCAACGGGGCCGTGCTGCAGGCCAACGAAGACGAGACGATCGAAGCTGGCCAGGTTCTCTGCACATGGGATCCACACGCTGTGCCGATTCTCTGCGACGTCGGCGGTCGCGTCCGTTTCGAAGACTGCATCGAAGGTCAATCGGTGCGGACTGACGTCGATGCCACGGGCAACGCACGCCGCACTGTCATCGAGCATAAGGGTGACCTCAACCCGCAGGTGATCCTGGAAGATCAGTCGGGCAAGATCCTCGGCTTCTACTACCTGCCGGAACGGGCGAGTATCGAAGTGCTGGAAGGGGCCCAGATCTCCGCCGGTAGCGTGCTGGCCAAGGTCCCCCGCGAATCGCAGGGAACGCAGGACATCACCGGCGGTTTGCCCCGCGTCACGGAACTGTTTGAAGCCCGCAAGCCCAAAGATCCGGCGATCATCGCGGTTATCGACGGTGAAGTGGAACTTGTCGCCGAGCGGAAACGCGGCAAGCGGATCATCATCGTCCGCGGCCCGGATGGCACCGAAAAGGAACACGTCATTCCGCACGGCAAGCAGTTGCTTGTGCATAATGGCGACCCGGTTCGTGCCGGGGACGCGCTCGTGCGTGGTCCGCTGGTGCCTCAGGACATCCTCGCGGTCTCCGGTGAAGAAGCCGTGCAGCAGTATCTGCTCCACGAAATTCAAACCGTGTACCGTGCCCAGCGTGTGGCGATCGACGACAAGCACATCGAACTCGTCGTGTCGCAGATGCTGCGGAAGGTGAAAGTCGAAGACGTCGGCGACACCACGCTGTTGCCGGGCGTCCTCATCGACCGGATGGAATTCCGGAAGGTCAACCGCGACCTGCAGAACAAAGTCCGCGTGGTGGATCCGGGCGAGTCGGAATTCCACGAGGGCGATGTCGTGCCGACGGACACCGTGAACCAGGTGAATCTGGAACTCGAAGCCGCCGGGGCGAAGACCGTGAAGACGGCCAAGCCGAAAGCGGCGACGGCGACGACACAGTTGCTGGGGATTACCAAGGCGAGCGTGCAGAGCGAAAGCTTCATCTCGGCCGCGAGCTTCCAGGAAACCACCAAGGTCCTCACCGAAGCGGCGATCGCCGGCAAGGTGGACAGCCTCGTGGGTCTCAAGGAAAACGTGATCCTCGGTCACCTGATTCCGGCCGGAACCGGATTCAAGGTCCACCAGCAGTCGGAAGTCCGTATCAAGCCGGAAGCGTTGGCGGAAATCTACGCCGAACGCGACCGCATCCTCGCCGCCCGGGCGAACCTGCTCAACGAGCCGGATCTGACGGGCACCGGTGCGGATGGCAAGAAGTAACGACAGGAACTCACTTTCCGGCGGCGTTGATGCCGCCGGAAAGTTGATCTTTCAAACAGACTTGAAGTTGTGCGCCGCTCGCCGTAAACTGCGGAATTCCCGCTCCGGCTGGTGGTGAACACCGAACGTGATGCAGTGAACAACATTCTGGGCCTGGTGCTCGGTTGCCGAGCTTTCAGGCGATTCGACTTGGGTTTTTGACGCATGCCGACGATCAACCAACTGATTCGCAAGCCGCGCGTGGTACAGCCCTCGCGGACCAAATCGCCCGTGCTGGAAGCCTGCCCGCAGAAGCGCGGCGTGTGTCTTCTCGTGAAAACGGTGACCCCGAAGAAGCCGAACTCGGCTTTGCGTAAGGTGGCCCGTGTGCGGTTGTCGAACGGCAAGGAAATCACCGCGTATATCCCCGGTGAAGGTCACAACCTGCAGGTAAACTCGATCGTGCTCGTCCGCGGCGGCCGTGTTCGCGACTTGCCCGGTGTGCGCTATAAGATTATCCGCGGCGTGCTCGACTGCCTCGGCGTCGCCAAGCGGAAGCAGGCCCGTAGCCGTTACGGCAACAAGCGTCCCAAATAACGGTTGGTCGACAATACGACTTCTTTCAATTTGACAATCAGATCGGCCGCTGGCCGAGTCTCGCAGGATCGATGGCATGGCCGAACGGATGACCGCAAGCAAAGAGCAGTTGAAGCCGGACCCGCGGTTCGGGTCGAAGCTCGTTTCGAAGTTCGTGAATTGCCTGATGCACGACGGCAAGAAGGCGACGGCCCAGGCGGTGTTCTACCGCGCCATGGAAATGATCCAGGAGAAGATCCCCGAACGTCCGGCGATCGAAATCTTTGAAGCCGCTGTCGACAACTGCAAGCCGTCGGTCGAAGTGAAGTCCCGCCGCGTGGGTGGTGCCAACTATCAGGTGCCGATTCCCGTGCGTGACAAGCGGCAACTGACGCTCTCCATCCGCTGGCTGCTCGCCGCCTGCCGGGGCAAGAAGGGCCGCCCGATGGACCGCAAGCTTGCCGACGAATTCATGGCCGCCTTCCGCCGGGAAGGCACGGCGATCACCACCCGTGAAAACATCCACCGCATGGCCGACGCGAACAAGGCGTTTGCCCACTTCGCGTGGTAATCTAAAGTCGTATCGGGCTCGCCCGGCGGCGTGATTGCGACATTGCAGCGGCGTGAGTCTTCCCATGACTCACGCCGCTTTTGTCTTTGAGGAGGTCGGTTGTCCGTGGTCCGTTGTCAGTTGTGAAGACTGGCCTTATCCACAGCAACTGACAACGGACTACTGACAACGGACCGCTGACCAATGACCCGTTCCATCGACCACATTCGCAACATCGGCATCGTCGCCCACATTGATGCTGGCAAGACGACGACGACCGAGCGCATCCTGTTCTACACCGGCGAAACGCACCGGATGGGCGATGTCGACTCGGGGACGACGGTCACTGACTTCGACCCCGAAGAAGCCAAGCGCGGGATCACGATCTACTCGGCGGCGGTGAGCTGTCAGTGGCGGGAATACGCGATCAACATCATCGACACGCCCGGCCACGTCGACTTCACCGCCGAAGTGGAACGATCGCTGCGCG
Organism: Planctomycetaceae bacterium; assembly: GCA_035686985.1. GTDB lineage: Bacteria > Planctomycetota > Planctomycetia > Planctomycetales > Planctomycetaceae > DSVQ01. The sequence continues at coordinate 10,817 of DASRYX010000111.1, forward strand.
TGCTCGACGGTGCGGTCGTGATCTTCAGCGCTGTCGAGGGGGTTGAAGCGCAGAGTGAAACCGTGTGGCGGCAGGCCGACCGCTATCACGTCCCGCGGATGTGCTTCATCAACAAAATGGATCGCATCGGCGCCAGCTTCGAGCGCACCTTCGGCCAGATCGAGCAGCGGTTGCGGGCGCACCCGCTGGCGCTGCAACTGCCCATCGGAGCCGGTCCCGCTGATCGCCCCGGCGGCTTTCAGGGGATTATCGATCTCATCGAGAAAAAGGCTCTTTACTTCGACAAGGACCAGCAGGGAAAGAATATTGAAGTTCGCGAAATCCCCGCCGAGGAA